>CADCQZ010000248.1 GCA_902803675.1 uncultured Eubacteriales bacterium | reverse complement strand
GCGCCTGAAAGCGTACCGTCAAAGTACTCCCCCAGGATGAAGGCGGTGGCGTCGTGAAGGAAACCGACCTCCACCCCCGCCTCCCGGAAGGGCGGGCGCAGGTCCACCCCGTACAGGGCCCTGAACTTGTGGGTCATGAGGCTCACGCCGCCGTCAAAATCGAAGGGCCCGCAGATGGACACGGCGGCCCGGTCCACCGTCCCGCCCGCGTCCCGCAGGATGGCCCGCAGGGCGTCGAGGAACTTTTCCGCGCTGTCCTCCGAATGGGAGGGGACCTGGGACACCGTGCCCGGCAGCAGGTGCCCGCGCTCATCCGCCAGGCCGTATTTGATGAAGGTCCCGCCCACGTCCAGCACTAAGATCCGTCCCATGCTCAGCCCTCCCCGTAAAAGTCCCCGAAGGTCAAAAGGAGGGGACTGTCGGTCAGGGGCAGATTCTTGAGGATCACCGCGTCCGCGTACGCGCTGTCATAGTACTCGCGGCAGATCATGCTCTCCGGCAGGGCGTAGCGCGCGCCGGTCATCAGGTCGATGAGCCCGATGGGCCGCGTCTCCCCCGGCGTGAGGAAGCTCACGGTGCCCTCGAAGGTCTCGCGCATCAGGTCCGCCGCCTTCCAGTAGGCCAGGGCGTGGGCGCCGTTTTTCTCAAAGCCCAGGGTGATCACCCGGGCGCTGTCGTCGTCCGATCCGAACACCCGGGGGGAGGGCAGCGTTTTGCGGATCACGGGCAGGTCGCAGGGCTTCACGTCCCCGGTGAACAGGGCGGTGAGATGCTGCATGGCCCGGTAGGACTTTTTCGGCGTATAGGTGCCGGAGGCCATGCCGTTCTCATCGAAGTCCGCGTGGAGCAGGCCGAAGTAGCCGTAGTCCAGGTAAGAGGCCTTGTCCCCCACGGTGCCGTTGAGGGCCTCGATCATGTCCAGGGCGGTGAAATGGGACGTGAAGACCACCTCGCTGCTCAGGTCCAGCAGGCGGTGGCGCAGGGTGTACTTCGCCTGCTTTTCCTCCGTCCAGGCGCCGCCCCTCAAAGCCCCCATGCCCCGGGAGTCCGACTGGGTGCCGCTCTCGCCCTGGATGATCTTTACGGAGGGATCGTACCGGTCGATGAGGGCGCGCAGGGCCCGGATCTCCGACAGGGCGATGGTCTCGTCCGCGTTGTACCGGTGGAAGGACACGGCGTCCGCGGCCCGGGCCGCCCCGTGGTCGAACATCACCTTGAAATAGGGCAGGTTCACCGTGCAGGTCACGCCGGCGACGGCTTTGGCCTTTTCGTCGGCCCGGTGGACGGCGTCGCAGGTGGCCACGGCGAAGGCGGCGTATTCCTCGGCGCTGGCGCCGTGCTTCCAGCACCATTTCCCGTCCGGCTCGTTCCAGATCTCGTACCATGCCACCCTTCCGGAAAAGTGCCTGACCAGGGCCTCCACGTAGGCGGTCCAGGCGCGCTTCTCCTCCTCCCGGAAGATGGGCGGGCAGCCCACCGCGCCGAAGACCTTCCCGGCCTCGGGGGTGTACAGGCTGTTGCCGTAGCACAGGTCGATCCAGGGCTCCTGGCCCCGGGCGATGAAACTGTCCACGATATCGTCCAGCCACTTAAAGTCGTACACGCCCCTGACCTTCTCGGTCTTCTGCCAGCCGGACTGGAGGCGCACCCAGTGCACGCCCAGGCCCGCCACCAGGTCATAGGCGGGGGCGGGATCGAAGGCGTCCCGGTCCAGTTTCTCAAAGCCGATGCCCAGGCGGTTCCATCCCGCCTCGGCGGCGGTGACGGGGCGGACGTGTCCCAGCGGGATGAGCCGTTCCATCAGTCCACCTCCTCGTAGTCAAAGCCCAGCATCATCGACAGGTCCCGCAGCGCCGCGCGCTGGTCCCCGTCGGTGATGCCGTAGTGCTGGGTCACGCCCCGGCGGAGGAGCTTCTCGAAGAACGCCGTCATGTCGCCCGAGACGGGGCGGAACAGGCTGTGGGAATAGGTGGCCAGGAAGTGGTCCGTGGGCAGGGCCTCGATCTGGGCGGAGACGAACTGGAAATTCCCCGTCTGCTCCGAGCAGTGCAGCATGGTCTTTCTCCCCTCGGGGAAGACGTACCAGGCGAAGGGCGCGCCGGCGTATTTCCATTTGGTCTTCGCGAAGCGCACGTCCGAGGATATTTTGCACTTTCCCCGGGGGTCCGTATAGTCGTTGGGCCCGGCGTGGCCGGCGGCGAAATTGTTGTTCGGCAGGTCGATGTGGAAGGGCTCGATGTAGTTGACCCGGTCTCCCGTCAGGAGCTTCAGGGCATAGCACGCCAGGCCGCTGCCGATATCGCCCTCGGGCACCACCAGGGTCTTCACCTCCGGGGAGGTGGGCCAGAACCCGGGCCTGAGGCCGATCTTTTTGAACAGCACGGTGTCGATGTCGTTGAGCACCAGCACGTCCAGGTGATATTTCGCCGCCAGGCGCTCCATGGCCATGCTGGCCCGCACCGACGCCAGGAATTTCCCAAAGTCCACGTTGGGCAGCACCTCGTATTCCGAGGCGATCCTGTCCATCACCGCCTTCGCCTCAGTCTCGGGCACCTCCTCCACCGCGTCCTCGTATTCCGCCACGGACAAAAAGCGCATCTCCGGGCCGGCCTTGGCGAAGAGATCGTACACGTCCACGTAGGTGCTCCACATCACCTCGTTCATGCAGGCCAGGAGGCCGAAGGTGCTCTGCCGCAGGATGGAGCGGGCCCGGGCGGCGCGGCCGAAGACTAACGCGCGCTCGAGCACCTGATCCCAGGTGCCGGCGAACACGCTCAGCATGGGCCTGTTGAAGCGCCGGATGTCCCCGGAGGCCTCCAGGGAGCCCACCAGGCCGCCGCAGCACAGGTATTCGGCGAACTCGTCGTCGTCGTGGGTGTCCTTCAGGTCGATCCTGTCCCGCAGGCGGTGGCAGAACAGCACCGGGCAGGGGGGCATGTCCCTGAGGAAGCGGATGAACTGGAAGTCCTCCGCCCAGGACAGGTAGATGGCCAGCACGTAGTCCACCTTTTCCCGGGTGAACGCGTCGATGGCCCGCTGCACGTCCTCCCTATCCCAGGTGATCCCGGTGAACACCACCTCCGCCTGACGCCCCAGGCCCTCCGCCATCCAGGCGGCTTCCTTTTCCTTGCGTTCCCTGTAGGATCCCCGGGCCGTGCCCTCGCCGATAGCCGCGAAACGTTCCGGGGAGATGAGCAGGAGCCCGGCCTTGACGGGCCTCAAAGTCTTTTCCATGGGATGCACCAGCCTTTCCTATTCATATAAGCGGTACTGCCGCGACTTTTCCTCAAAAGAGCGCACTTCGGGCGCGAAATGGGCGATCAGGGTGTCCGCGTCCATTTTCCCTGTCCGGAAAAGGTCCGTGCCCAGGAGCCGGTCCAGGAAGAACCGGCCGTCGCTACTCAGGTACTCCGCCTTGTCCGGCCACAGGCGGAAGATGGTCTCCATCAGCTTCAGGCCCCCCAGCACCGTGTCGCAGTGATCCCGGTCCGTGATGTGCATCTGCACCCCGTGGCACAGGACGCCCTGGTGCTTTGAGAACGTGGGGCAGAAGGACACCGGGCGGAAGTGCAGCCCCCGGATGTTCTGGGCCGCCATCTCCCGGGCCAAAAGAGCGCTGTCGATAAAGGGCGCGCCGGCCAGCCGGAAGGGCAGCGTGGTGCCCCGGCCCTCGCTGATATTGGTGCCCTCGAACACGCACATGCCGATATAGGTGAGGGCGGCTTCCAGGTCCTGGCAGTTGGGGGAGGGGGCGACCCAGTTGAGGTCCGTGTCGTCCAGGTACATGCGCCTTTCCCAGCCGGTGAGGGGGGCGACGGTCAGGTCCAGGTCCAGTTTAAGGTAGTCCTTCAGGTACCGGGCGAACTCCCCGATGGTCAGGCCCGTGCGGGTGGGCAGCTCGTAGTCTCCCACGAAGGAAGAGAACTTCAGGTCCAGCACCGTGCCCTCCAGCCGCGTGCCGCCGATGGGATCCACCCGGTCCAGCACCAGCACGCTCTTGCCCTTCCGGGCGCAGGCCTCCATGGCGTACCCCAGGGAGTACAGATAGGTGTAGAAGCGGGCGCCCACGTCCTGGATATCGAACACCAGGATGTCGAAGGCGTCCAGCATCTCATCGGTGAAGCGGCTGTTTTTGCCGAAGGCGCTGTACACCGTCACCCCGGTCGCGGGGTCCACGGTGTCGCCCACGGCGTCACCGGCCTGGACGTCTCCCCGGATGCCGTGCTCCACCGCGTACAGGGCGCTCAGCCCGTATTTTTGATGCAGGATGTCGATGGTGGACCTGAAGTCATGGTCGATGCCCGTGGGGTTGGTCATCAGCCCCACGCGCCGGCCCTTCAGGATGCCGTCATAGTCCCCGATGCGGTCGATGCCGCTCAAGACATGCGCTCTTTTCATCCCCGGATCCTCCCGAAAAAGTTCCGATGTGGTTTTTGTATCCTGGTGTTTCCTGTGAAATTATAATGGATTTGGGATGTTCAATCAAGACAAATTGTATGCTTTGACACACAATCGGCAGT
Organism: uncultured Eubacteriales bacterium; assembly: GCA_902803675.1. The sequence continues at coordinate 57 of CADCQZ010000248.1, read as the reverse complement.
CGATCCTTCATGGGCCGACACCGTACAAATCGCTGTTCATGGGATGACTTAAAAGGT
>CADCQZ010000247.1 GCA_902803675.1 uncultured Eubacteriales bacterium | reverse complement strand
TGGAGCGGTAGACGAGGCTCGGACTCGCGACCTCCACCTTGGCAAGGTGGCGCTCTACCAACTGAGCTACTACCGCATGTGGTGCCTGGGGGTGGAATCGAACCGCCGACACACAGATTTTCAGTCTGTTGCTCTACCGACTGAGCTACCCAGGCATTTGGCGACCCGAAGGGGGCTCGAACCCCTGACCTCCAGCGTGACAGGCTGGCATTCTAAACCAACTGAACTACCGGGCCGTATTGGTGGGAACAACAGGACTCGAACCTGTGACCCTTTGCTTGTAAGGCAAATGCTCTCCCAGCTGAGCTATGCTCCCTGAAGCTGTTCCCTCACCGTTCAGGACGGCACAGGCGTTATTCTAAGCTATAAGACGTCTTTTGTCAAGTAAAAAAATCAATAAATGGGGAATATTTTTGAGCTTGGGTCATAAAGCGGAGTCTCTGGTGTTATCTGGGAAGGGATCGGCCATTTTCGTCCGCCCGGCGGAAGACAGCTGTGAGGGGACTTCGGACGCGGCTGAAAAAAACGGTCCCCCGTGAAGGGGGACCGCCGTGATGATAAAGATCTTACTTTCCGGTCAGTTTGGAAGCCTGGTTGCCGATGATGCGCAGCGTGACGCTGACGTCGATGTAATCACCGTCGCCGATCTTCTCAAGATCCAGGCTGGTGCCGTCGCCCAGAGCTTCTTCCATGCCCGCGGCCCTGTACACCTTAACGTTGATGGTGTCGCCTTCCTTGTATTCCTTGACCTTCTCGATGAGGGCGGAAGAGGAGCTCGTCACGGAACCGTCCACGGCCACGATCACGTCGCCCACCATCATGCCGGCTTCAGCGGCGGGGGAGCCTTCCTCCACCTTCAGCACCAGGGCACCGAGGGGCAGCTTGTCCGTCGTGGAAGAGGAAAGCGTGGTCACGGTCACGCCCAGACGGGGCTTGCTCAGCATGCTGTCATCGCCGCCGTTCGTTCCGGAAGCGGTCAGGGCAGTGCCGCTGTAGTCGCGCAGCACTTCCTCGATCAGGGGCTTGGCGGTGTTGATGGGGATGCACATGGCGATGTTCTCGACACTGGTGCCGCTGAAGAAGCTGTTGGAGGAGTACTTCCTCGCGGGGATGCCCTGCAGCTGGCCCAGGGTGTTGAACATGCCGCCGCCGGAGTTGCCGGAGTTGATGGCCGCGTCCACCTGGATCATGGTGTTGGTGTTCCTGTAGCGGCGGCCGTAGGAGTCATAGTTGGTATCCGTGACCTGACGGTCCAGAGCGGACACAACGCCCACGGTGACGGTCCTGGCGAAATTCTCGCTCAGGGGGTTGCCGATCACGATGGCCCATTCGCCCACCTGCAGGCTGTCGCTGTCGCCCAGAGTGACGGGGGCCACGTTCAGGCCCTTCACCACCAGGATAGCGATGTCCTTGTCTGCATCATAGCCGGCCAGTTCAGCCGGGTACTCGTTCTCGTCGTTGGCGATGGTCACGGTGATCCTGCTGGCATTCTCGATCACATGATAATTGGTGAGCACATGGCCGTAGGAGGTGATCACCACACCGGATCCGGTGGCGTACAGGCTCTCCCGACCCTGATCACGGCCGTAGCCGTAGCCGAAGCCGTAACCGTAGTAGCCGGAGGATACCTGGTAGTTGTTGATGCCCACCACGGAGTCACGCACTTTTTCCGTTACGGAAAGGAAGGGGCTCTCCACCAGGCTGGTATCGGTCGTGGTATTGATGATGCTGTCGATCTCTTCTTCGGAGATAGTCTTGGGATCCTCATTGGCTGCGTAAGCCACAACGCCGGCCAGAAGCACGGCTGTCAGAACCAGACATATGATCGTTAAGGTACTGCGTTTCATATGGATGACCTCCTTGTATCTTCTCTGCGCCTTTCTTTCAAGGCGGTATCATTGTACCGCGGATGTTTGAACAAACTTTGAACAAACGGTGAAAGAAAAGTGATTTTTTTAAAGATCCCGAAAAAAATCCCGCTGCCGGGAAACAAAAAGCGGTCCTCGTTCGTTATATGGTCGTGAGGTGATGATGATGAAACGATCTTACCTGATGAAAGACGGAGAGCGGCGCAGCCGGCTCATGATCCTGGACGAGGATGCCCGCAGGCTCTACATGGACGGGACGAGCGTCAGTGTCACGGGCCAGGAATTCTGCCTTCTGAAGGAACTGTGCACCCATCCGGATGAGCCTGTTTCCCGGGAAACGATCCTCAGGAATGCCTGGGGATTCATCGACATGGGCGTCACGCGCACGGTGGACGTCCATATCCAGCGCCTGAGGAAAAAGATCGGGCCTCATTCGATCCAGACTGTCTACAAGTACGGTTACAAGCTCTGCGCCATGCCTGTGTGACCATAGGGCCGGCTTTTTCGGCGGAGGCGGTATCCTCCGCCGAAAAAAGCCCGGCAGCGTTGAGCCGCTGCCGGGTGGATGATATGGATGTCTGCATCAATCCTTGGAAGTGTATCTGCCTTTGCCGTAACTGAACAGTGCCAGGGTGCCGGGGCCCGAGTGGGAACCGATGATGGTGCCGATGGGCGTGATCATGGCCTCCTTGATGGGGAGGCCTTCTTCTTTCAGCTTTTCCAGCACGTACCGGGCGTCCTCCTCGCAGTCGCCGTGGCCGATGAAGATGGTCTGGGGCCCGATCTTCGGATCGGCGGCCTTGACGGTCTGATCCACCAGCTCTTTCAGAGACTTCTTGCGGCCCTGCACCTTGTACTCGGCGATCAGCTTGCCCTCGAAGTTCACGTCCATCACGGGTTTGATCTTGAGCATGGAGCCCAGAGCGGCGCTGGCGGCGCTGACGCGGCCGCCGCGTTTGAGGAAGAACAGATCCGTCACCGTGAACCAGTGCACCAGGTTCTGCCGGTGATTGACCACCCATTCGGCCACTTGGTCGATGTTCATGCCCTGCTTGCGGCATTCCAGAGCGTAGTGCACCAGAAGGCCTTCGCCCACGGAGGCGCAGAGGGAGTCGACGATGACGAGCTTGCCGGTGCTGATCTCCTCGCTGAGCATTTTCTGGGCCATCAGCGAGGTCTCGTAAGTGCCGGAAAGGCCGGAAGAGAAGCACACGTAGAGGATCTCATCCCCGTTCTTCAGCAGGGGCCCGAAGGTCTGCAGGTAGGACTCCAGCATGATCTGGGAGGTGGTGGACAGGCTGCCGTTCCTCAGGCGCTCATAAAACTCATGGATGTTCTTTTCATCGCCGCATTCGTATACTTTTTCTTCCCCGTCGATCTGGTAGTTCATGGGGATGATATGGAAATTCTCCCATTTGTCCGCGTAGGTCTTCGGCAGATCGGCTGCCACATCGGTCATGATGTAAAATGCCATAATCTTCTCACTTCCCGGGACGGCCCCCGTATCGCGTGCGGCGCACGCCGTTGAATTGACAGCCGCACGATAATATTATTACCAAAAAACGATGACAATTGCAAGTGATAACGGCCCGATCGAGATAAAACTTTCCGGAGCGGTCCCGGATCACTCCTGCTTTCCCATCATCTCATAGTACTGTTCCCGCGTCATGATGGTCTTGCGGGGCTTGGAACCGTCCTGGGCGCTGACGACCTTCAGCTTCTCCATCTCGTCCACCAGGCGGCCGGCCCGGGCGTAACCGATGCGCAGGCGCCTTTGGAGCATGGAGGTAGAGGTCTGCCCGTCTTCCAGGGCCATCTGGATCGCCTCCGGGAGCATGTCGTCCTGGCTGGCGTCGGTATTGGCTTCCTCTTCCAGATCACCGCCAAGGAGCGGCAGACTGCCGCTGCCCTTCACGTTGTTCGCGGCATTCTGCAGCTGCATCTCCAGGTCTTCGTTGTAATCGGCGGAGAAGTAACGGCTGATGTAGGTCATCAGGCTGTTGACCTCTTCATCGGACACGAAGCAGCCCTGTACACGGGAGGGGGAGAGGCCCATGGGCTTGTAGAGCATGTCGCCCTTGCCCATCAGCTTCTCGGCGCCGTACTGGTCCAGGATCGTCCGGCTGTCCGTGCCGCTGGAAACGGCGAAGGCGATACGGCTGGGGATATTGTTCTTGATCACGCCGGTGATAACGTCCACCGAAGGCCGCTGGGTAGCCAGCACCATGTAGATGCCCGCGGCTCTGGCCAGGGCGGCCAGGCGCCGGATGTATTCTTCCACTTCTTTCTTGCACACATCCATCAGGTCCGCCATCTCGTCGATGACGATGACGATGTTGGGCAGCTTCTCATCCGGGAACAGTTTGTTGTAGCCGTCCAGGTTCCTCACGCCGCTCTCTTTGAAGCGGTGGTACCGGTCCGTCATTTCCTGTACGGCCCATGCCAGGGCACCGGCGGCCTTGCGCACGTCGGTCACCACGGGGATGAGCAGATGGGGCAGGGCGTTGTAGACGCTCAGTTCCACCTGTTTCGGGTCGATCATGATGAGTCGCACCTGTTCGGGTGTGGCCCGGTAGGTGATGGAGCACACGATGGAGTGGATGCATACGGATTTGCCGCTGCCTGTGGCACCGGCGATGAGCAGATGGGGCATCTTGCTCAGGTCGCACACCACCGGGGTGCCGGCGATGTCCTTGCCGAGGCCCACGGCCAGGGGAGAGGGATGGGCCCGCATCTCGCGGCTGTCCAGCACTTCCCTGAGGTAAACGTTGGAGATCACCTTGTTGGGGACCTCGATACCGATGAAATTGGTGCCCTGGATGGGCGCTTCCACACGGACCTGGCGGGTGGCCAGGGACAGGGCCAGGTTGTCCGACATGTTCGTGACCTTGTTGACCCGGATGCCCTGGGCGATCTGGATGGCGAAACGGGTGATGGCCGGGCCGTGAAGGATCTGTTTCACCTGGCAGGGCACGTTGAAGCTCTCCAGGGTCTCCTCGATCTTCCTGGCCCGCTGCTGGTCTTCGGCGGCCCAGTCCACGCCGCTGTTGTTCTTGCCCAGGGCCAGGAGGGAAATGGGCGGCGGCGTGTAGTGGACACTGCTTTTCACGTCGATCTTCAGGGCGCTCACCTTCGGGGGCGTTCCGTCGATGCCGGCGTCTTCCGGCGCGGCGGCGGAGACACCGCCGATGGGGATCCTCTCGTTGGAAAGTTCCACGGCAGCCCCCGTCACCACCGGCTTCGCGCCCTTTAATACCTGCTCGGTCATCTGGGCGTCGGCGGGGCGCTCCTCCCCGGAGAGAGCGGAGGGCACCGGGATGCTCATATCGGGCGCCGGTACAGCCGCGGGCCTTTTCTCGGCCTGGGGCTTTTGTTCGGTTTTTTGTTCGGGCTCGGGTCTGGGCTCGGCCGCGGGCTTTTTGGGCTTCTCCTCAGGCTTGACCGGCGGCACTTCGGGTCTTGGTTTCTTTTCGTTCCTCTTCGGCTTCTCGTCTGCCGCTGCGGGGGTCATGCTCTCGTTGGGCAGGTGCACATGGTACGGGAGCTGGTCCACGTCCGTCATGCTGTTCCCCGCTTTGGGCTGGCTATAGGTATCCGCCGGGAAATACTCCTGGTACATTTCCTCGCCGGACACCGGGATGAAACCGTCATTCACATCTCCGCCGCGGGTAAAACTGTCGTCATACACGGGCTCATCATACCTGACGGGAGGCTGCTGGGGCCGTAAGGGCAGGGGATCCATCGCCATCTGCACGGGCTCGGGCCGGGCGGGAGGCGTTTCCTCCGCGGACCAGGCGACGGGTTCCTCCGCTACGTAGTCGTTGCGCGGGCGGCGGGCCTGTCTTGCCCGGGACGCCTTCAGCAGCTGCCGGATCGGGGACAGGCACAGGGCAAAAAGGACGCCCAGGATGCCGAGCATCGTCAGGATGCCGGCCAGGGCCTGCCCGGTATAGCGCCAGAGCGGGTAAGCCAGAAGCATGCCCGTGACGCCGGTCTGGTTCGCGAAGGCGTACCTCAAATAATCCGCGTATCCTGCCCTGTAGTTATCCATCTGGGGGAAATACCGGGCTCCGATGAAGGTCATCAGGCTCTCCTGGGTATCGCGCATCTTCGTGATCAGGGTCACGAATGTGCTCAACAGCACGAACAGCACGAGCAGCAGGGACCAGTCCTTATGGGTCACCCTCTGGTACAGCCCCGTGAGCAGCTTCACGGCGGTAAAAAGGGTCAGCGCGATACCGGCTGCAGCGAACTGGCCGAACAGCCCCAGCACGGTCCGGCGGATCAGGAAAAGCACGCTGCCGTTTTTGCCCGCGGGGGCCCAGAAGGACAGCGCCGTCAGGATGCCCCATGTGAGCAGGATGATGCCCAGGACATAGACGGGCCACGCGTTCTTTACGCTGGTTTTTCCGTTGTTTCTCGCTTTTTTATCCATAGGACCTTCTTTCCGTTTTTTTCAGGCCGTTATCCGCGCGCTCACAAGCGCGTCAGTTCTCCGTCGGGAAGAGCGTTACGGCGCAGAGCACGCCTTCCACGTCGCAGTTGAAACCGAGGAGGTATCCGTCGAAGACATAACCATCCAGGGTGCCCGGGGAAAGGAGCCTTTCCGCCGCGCTTCCTTCGGATACTTCAACGCTTTCATCCGGATCCCCCATGACCTCAAGGATCCCCGCCCGGTCGGTGATGCCGGTGATGATGCCGGCGCAGTTGACCTTATGGGCGATGATCCCGGTCACTTTTTCGGCGTTCCCGTCGGTCACGATGACGGTATGCGACAGGGCGGCATCCTCCACCTCGAAAGCAAGGCCGTCGGGATAGTATCCGGCGTCGATGCTGCAGCGAAACGTCTCAAGGGCCGTATCCGCGTCGGGACCGACCCGCGCCGGAAGGCTGTATATCATCCCCCGGGAAGCGGCCGCGGCGGTCTTTTCACGGGTGTTCCCGTCCGGTCGCACCGCCTCGGGAAGATAAGTCATCCGGTCGGCCAGGAGATGCCACGGAACGATGATCTGCCCGGCATAGCCCGAAAGGGTGCTCAGTTGATCATAGGGGTAGCACAGGACGACGCCCGCGGGGGAAAAGCCGAGATCCTCATACGGCAGGGGGAGGAGGTCCCGGTTCTCGAGGTAGTCGCTGAGCGTTTCCTCTTCCGCCGCCGCTGCTTCTTCCATGACGGTACGCGCGGCATCCGGATCGGTGAACAGGTCGTCGAGGGCCGCCTTTTCGCCGGTGGCTGTATCGAAAATGAAGGCGTACCAGATCTGGGACGGCCGCCCCTTGAGCATCCTTCCCTTCGCCGACAGGATCACCGATACATAAGGGCCGGCAGCGGGATCGGGATAGACCGTGCAGCTGATCCTGAGCCCGGTGCCGCCTTCGGACAGGGAGGCCATCAGGCGGCTGTACTCATCAAGACGGGCATCGGCACGGATCGTACTGTTGATCTTTTCGGCCGCTTCGGCGCCTGTGAACTCCGGAAAGGTGATGCTGGATCCCGCGGGCCCTTCGATGACCTTTTCGGTCCAGGTGAGGCCTCCGGGCTCATTTTCGGCGCCCGCGCTCAATAACACAAAAAGGAACAGGGCAGTGAACACAAGGATCGATCGCTTCATCTTCTCGGGTCCTCCTTTCCATACTGATCATATAACGAACGAAATAAGGAAAAGCATCCGCCGGAAACGGTCATTTTGCCAGTTCGGCGATGAGATTTGAGGCGTTCTCTCCCACCAGGGCCACGGTCTCCTTGGAATGTCTCAGACAGTCCAGCTGCTCCATCACGTCTTCCCGGGTGACGGCGTCCATTTTCCCGATGATCTCGTCGGGCTCCTCGAAGGTATCCAGCAGAGCCATGCGCGTCCCGTTCCCGCTCATGCGGCTGTAGGAGCTCTCCATGCCCAGGATCGCGTTGGACTTGAGCTGCGCCTTGGCGTAATTGAACTCCTTGTCCGTGAAACCGTCCCTGCACAGGGAGGCGATGATGCCGCGGATCTCCTCGTACACCTTCGGGATGTTTTTCGCTCCCGCGGCGGCATATACGGTGAAGTCTCCGCATCCGGGGAAGGAGGTGGAGCCCGAGTATACGGTGTAGGCCAGGCCCAGTTCCTCGCGGATCCGCTGGAACAGCCTGGAGGATACGGACCCGCCGAGGATGTTGTTCATCACCGAGGCGGCATACCGTTTCGGGCTTCCCAGGGGGAGACCTTCGTAGCCCAGGCAGATATGGGTCTGCTCAGTCTCCTTGTCCTTCGCGGCGCAGCGTTCCATGATAAGGCGCTGCCCGGGATAGTCGGCGCGGTCCGCGCCGCGCCAGGCGCCGAAGTATTTTTCCGCCAGGGCTCGAACATGACCGATGTCCACGCCGCCGGCCGTGGAGATCACGGCGTTGCGCGGGCCGTAGTAGGTGTCCCTGAAGGCCCTGAGGGCCTTTTGGTCCACGCCGTTGATCACTTCCTCCGGGCCGAGCACGGTCCTGCCCGCGCCTTCCGGGCCGTAAAGGGCCCCGGCAAGGATGTCGAACACGATGTCGTCCGGCTGATCCTCCACCATGGCGATCTCCTCGATCACCACGCCCTTTTCCCGGCTGATATCCTCTTCCTTGAGGGCCGGGTTCACAAGCATGTCCGATATGACCTCGAAGGCCAGGGGAAGGTCATCGTCGATCACTTTGGCGTAGTAGGACGTGGTCATTTTGCCGGTGCCGGCGTTCATGTGCCCGCCCACCGCGTCCATGGTCTCCGCGATCTCACGGGCTGTCCTGTTCTGAGTGTCCTTGAAGGACATGTGCTCCATGAAGTGGGAATAGCCGTTGATGCGGCTGTTTTCGAGGATCGATCCCACACGCACCCAGACACCGAACGAGACGGAACGGAAGGAAGGCATATGCTCATGGACGATCCTGAGCCCGTTATCCAACGTGAAAGTTTCGATCATGAAAGACCTCCGGTGTTTTAAACGGGGAGGGATGCGCGTCAAGCGCATCGACCTCCCCATTCTGATGCCTTTTATGGTTTGAAAGCTGTTTGATTACTTCCTGCTGCTTTCCCTGCGGGGAGGCCTTACGCCTCCGGCGGGACGCGCGCTCGAATTATTGTCGTAGGTGATGTCGTTCCGGATCAGGTTCACGCGGCCCTGAGCGTCGATCTCGCTGACCTTGACCTCGATCTCGTCGCCGATCTTCACCACGTCTTCCACCTTCTCCACACGGTGGTTGGCCAGTTTGCTGATATGGATCATGCCGTCCTTGCCGGGGAGCAGCTCGACGAAGGCGCCGAAATTCATGATCCTGACCACCTTGCCGGTGTAGATATCGCCCACTTCGATCTCCTTGACGATCCCTTCGATGATGGCCTTGGCCCTGGCGGCGGCGGCTTCGTCGGGGGTGGAGATGAACACGCGGCCGTCATCCTCGATGTCGATCTTCACGCCGGTCTCGGCAATGAT
>CADCQZ010000246.1 GCA_902803675.1 uncultured Eubacteriales bacterium | reverse complement strand
GGCCATGAGGCCGCCCATGCTGGATCCGCCGATGCCGGTGCACTCGCGGAAGGGGATGGTGGGGAAATTCCCGTCGATATAGGGCTTCAGCTCATATATCATGGCCCGCATGGTCATTTCCCCCAGGGCGTCCACGCCCTTGAGCCAGCCGTATCCCGTGCCGTAGGGCAGGTACTCCGCCAGGCGCTTGTTGCCCTCGTGGGCGCACTCCATCCCCACCACGATCATGGGCTTGTCCCACCCGGCCAGGAAATCCTCCATGCCCCAGGACTTGCCGTAGGTGGCGTCCTCATCCCGGAACAGATTGTGCCCGTCAAAGAAATACATCACCGGGAACCGCCCGGGCTGATCCGGCACGTGGATATGGAGCGGCCGGTGGGCGTCCAGGTTCTCAAAATAAAAATCCTGTATGATCAGCATGTGCTTCTCCTATTTTGCGTGATCGCAGTATTATTCCACCTCATCCGTCAAACTTCGTTTGACACCTTCTCCAAAGGCGAAGGCTTTTGGAAACTGTGCCACCACAGCACAAGCACTTTAGCAGCGACGTCAAACCGGATCCTCGTTAAGCCTTCTTCTATGGAGCACGGAGATGAGCACGTCCTGTGGCTGTTTACCTCATCCGAGCTCCTTCGTCGCCCACCTTCCCCAGGGTGGAAGGCTTTGGATCGGAAGCTGGATGAACTCGAGGGATTTTCAAGCGATATCGGTACGCGCAGAAGAGCTCCTGAGTGAATCTGGTCGAGCGAACGAAGTGAGTAGACGGTAGCAGGCTTTGCCTGACGGATGAGGTCAGTGTTCACCACGGATCATATCGGTAATACTTCGCGGCGTTTACTCGATCCCTCTCCGCTGCTTCACCTGTTCCCGGATCTCCCGGTACACGGCGGCGTCAAGCACTTTCCTGCGATACTTCGGATCCTGATAGGCTTTCTGCAGTTTTCTGAATTTCCCCATCGTGGAGATATCATCCGCGCAGCTCATGGCGATACCGCCGGTCAGCACACTGAAGATCAGGTACAGAAAGCCGAGGCCGGATCCTGTGGTCTTTTCAATGACCGCTGTGACGAGCGCGCCGCCGATCCCCGCCGCAGCGGCGATCAGCAGCCTGCGGCGCACGGCAGGTGCGAACGGGTTTTCCTTCATTTCCGGGATCGCCGATCTGGGCACTTTCAGCTGCTCCGTGATATAGCTTTCAATGGCACTCATGCTGATATCAGGATCGGATCTGTGCAGATCCGTTGAAACGGCTTGATGCCATTCGCCCTGCTCCAGTGTGGTCCTCTCGGAATAGGGCTTATCAGAGGTCGTAACATTGAGCATATGCTCGATCTCCACTTCCATCTCGCGTCTGCGGGAAGGTGACATATTCTCGATCTCCCGAAGAGCGGCCTCGTGGAGCGCCTCATCCGACATGATAGTGTCCAGATCCACATCTGTGTCCGCTTCTTCCTGAAGCGGCGCGGTGGCCTCCGCCTCATCGTCATCACGCAGCAGCGCGATGGACTGGATCCTGCCTTTATAGATCGCCACGATCGCCGCGTGCCTCGGCACACAAAAATACCTGATGTATTGATCCTTTGAATGGCAGGGCACCCTGACCTTCCCGCACTGGGCGAATTCGATCTCCGCCGCGTCTTCCTCCAGCCTGTGAGACAGGATCGTGTCGCGGATCACCCGATACTCCCCGCTTTTGAGCTGCTTCATTCTCCGGCTCGCCGAGGTGGCCGATCCCTTCCCGCCGGGCACATGTGTCATGAAGATCCACAGCGCCGTGCTCGCCAGCGCCAGGATCCCCGTAAAGAGCATGAACCATTTGGGACCTCCACCGGCCGCGACAGCGAAACTCAGCACAAAGAGGATCAACGGCACAATAAAGAAAAACCACATCCCGACTTTCAGTAACAGCGTATCGCCGCGCTGACTGGAGCGTTCCCTTTGGAGGTATTCCTCAGCCGTTTTGCATTCGTCTTCCAAGGTCAGCGCGTGAACGATCTGTACGCCCTCATGATCGGGCTGCGGTCCTCTGTATTTGAGGATGCTCTGCGTCAGCAGCTGCTCCTGTTTGGATACAGCGGGCATTTCCTCGTCGTCGCTGACAGGGAGCAGCGAAAGGATGAAAAGCACGGCAGAGATCAGCAGCAGTCCGGGCAGGATGACCGTTCCGCCGATCACCCATGAGGCTTTATCCGCTTCAACGGCATACATGGCCCAGAACCAGAGACCCGTGATAACAGCCAGGATCAGATAAAACAGGGCTTCCAGCCGCTTCTCACGGCGTTTCCGCAAGGTATACTTTTGATCGCGTTCACCGGCATCGGCGTAAGCAAACAGCAGTGCCGTTTCGGCCGCGAGCTGCTGTGAACGGTCAAGCTCCCGTTGGCTTCTGCTGGTAAACCAGAGGATCACGATCCCCACACACAGCGCGAGGATGAGCACAATGCCTGTGATTCGTCTCGCTTCACCTTCCGCGGAGGCTCCGACCACAAGGGAAAACAAGGCGAGCATTCCGACAAAAATAAAGAAACGGTGGGCAAAACGGTTCAGTCTCGCGCCGTATATCCTGAAACGCTCATTCCTGTTCATACCGCGACCCCCTTTAAACTATTCATGCCTGTTGAGGACGCTGCCATCGATCCCG
>CADCQZ010000245.1 GCA_902803675.1 uncultured Eubacteriales bacterium | reverse complement strand
TGAGGGACACCCGGGCCCCGTACACGATGCGGCTGAACACGTCCCGGCCGAAATTGTCCGTGCCGAACCAGTAAACGGCGTTGGGCCCGGTGAGCTTGTCCCGGGCGTGCATCTTGGCCACGTCGAACCGGGCGATCCACGGGGCGAACACCGCCAGACGGATGATGAGCCCCACGCCGATCATGCCGGCGCGGCCCATGGGATCGAGCCATAGCTGCTTTAGGAGGCTCTCGCTGCCGGGGAGAGCGCGGTTCCTGACGGGCTTATCCTTTATCTTCATCGCCGCCCCTCCTTTACTGATAGCTGATCCGCGGGTCGATATAGGTGTAGAGGATATCCACCAGCAGGTTCACGACCACATACACGAAGGCGATGAACAGCACGCAGCCCTGCACCACCGGATAGTCCCTCTGGGAGATGCCGGTGAGGGTGAACTGCCCCAGGCCGGGGATGGAAAAGATCTGCTCGATCACCACGGTGCCGCCCATCAGGCCGCCGATCTGCATGCCGATGAGCGTCACGATGGGGATGGAGCTGTTCCGGAAGGCGTGCCGGAAGATCGTCACCCTCTCCGGCGCGCCCTTGGCCCTCACGCCCTTGATATAGTCCTGCCGGAGCACCTCCAGCATGGAGGAACGGGTCATGCGCATCACGGAGCCCGCCATCACGGACCCCAGGATGAACGCCGGCAGCAGCATGATCTCCATATTGGTGCCGAAGTTCTCGAACGGGCCCACGTATTTGACCGGGGAGTAATAATTGAACGCCTTGGAAAAGAAAAGGATCAGCAGCGTGGCAGAGGCGAAGTTGGGCACGGACACGCCCAGCAGCGCCACCACCCGCACGATCCTGTCCACCACGCTGTTGCGCTTAAGGGCGCTGAGCACCCCCAAAGGCAGGGCGATGATCCACGCGATCACGCAGGCCAGGAGCGCCAGTTCCGCCGAGATCCCGAACCGGTTCATGATCTCAGGGAACACCGGCGCGCCCGTGCGGAAGGACTCCCCGAAGTCGCCGGTCACCGCCTTCCCGATCCAGGAAAGGTACTGCTGGAGCAGGGGCTTGTCCAGCCCCAGTTTCTTTTCCCACATGGCCCGCAGCTCGGGCGTTTCCTCGATGCCCAGGATCCCGGACACCACGTCGCCGGGGATGAGCTGCATGACGATGAAGATGGCGATGCTCACGCCGATCAGGATGGGGATCAGCCCTATCAGGCGCCGGATGATGTAATCGCGCATGGCTCACACCTCAGGTCAGATTCAAACAGGCAAGGTGCGGGGCATGCGCCCCGCACCTTCAGTCATATCACAGTATCACTTGCTCAGAGTCACGCCGGAGAAGTTGTTGGCGTTGGAAGCGTTGGGGGCGAAGCCCTCCAGGGCGGTGGAGGCCAGGAAGTACTCCTGCGGGCTGGCCACGATGGCCACGACGCAGTCGTTCAGGATGATCTCGATGGCTTCCTTATAGTATTCCTCACGCTTGGCGGTATCGGAAGTGGCCACGGCCAGCTCGCACAGCTCGTCCACCCGGGCATTGGAATAATCCTGGATGTTGGCAGAGGAACCGGTCTTGAAGAAGAACGCCACCGCGCGGCTGGGATCGGAGCCCGCGCCGTTCTGGCAGACCATGATATCGAAATCGTGGCCGTTCCAGGCGTCCAGATACTGGCCGCGCTCCACATCCTGCACATTGGCCTTGATGCCGATCTCGGCCAGCTGCTGCTCCACCACCAGGCCGGTGTCGCGGATGCTGTCCAGCAGGCCCACGATGATATTGGTCTCGAAGCCGTCGGGATAGCCCGCCTCGGCCAGAAGGGCCTTGGCCTTCTCGATGTTCTGAGTGTAGTACTCGTTGCCGGACACATCCACAGCCCAGTGGCCCAGGGAGGCGGGCACGAAGCCGGAGATCAGGGCCTTGCCGTTGAAGGCGAACTCGATGATCTCTTCACGGTCCAGGGCCAGGTTGACGGCCTGACGCACCAGGGGGTTGTCAAAGGGCGCGCGGTTCGGGTTCAGGAACAGACCGGTGTAGTTGCGGCTCTGGTAGGAGACGGTCTTGATGTTATCGTCCTTCTCCACCAGGTCCAGCATCGCGGTATCCGCCACGATCAGGTCCACCGCGCCGGTGCGCAGGGCGGCCAGGCGGGCGGAAGCGTCGGTGAGCACGTAGAACTCGATGGCGTCGAAGGTGGCCTTGCCCGCCTCGTCGAAGTATCCGGGATAGGCCTTCACGGTGACGCTGTTGTCCGGCACCCATTCGCCCAGGGTGTAGGGGCCGGTGCCGCCGTCCGCCAGCAGCAGGCTGCCCTCATTGGCTTCCACCACGTCCTTGTCCACGATGGAGCAGTAGGAGGAGGACAGGTTGGCCAGGAAGGGCGCGTTGATGTTCTTGAGGGTGATCTTCACGGTGTAGTCATCCACCACTTCCACCGTGTCGATATCGCCTGCGTAGCTGCTGGAATTGCCCAGGGCGCCCAGGTTCGGGTCGAGGATACGGTCGAAGGAGTACTTGACATCCTCGGCGGTCATCTTGCGGCCGGAGTGGAAGGTGACGTTTTCCGCCAGATGGAAGATATAGGTCACGTCATCGGGCTGCTCCCAGCTGGTGGCCAGCTCGGGCACCACGTTCAGGTCCTCGTCCACGTCCACCAGGGTGTTGTACATCTGCGCGATCATGCGCATGGAGGCCACGGCGGAAATGGTGTGGGGGTCAAAGCCGCCCGCCGCGTCGGCGTCCACGCCGTAACGGAGCACATTGCCCTCGGCCATGGCCATGGGGACAAGGGACAGCGCCATTGCGAGCGCCAGCAGGATGGATAACGCTTTCTTCATAACAGCACCTCTTTCTCAATATTTCAAAGCGCCGGAGCGCTTCGATCCGAAGGTGATATTCCCAAAGTTTCTTACGGCACAGTTTACCATATTTTTACCCGGCATACAAGCGAAAATACAGTGTCATCAACGATTGACCTTTGCGTGATTTCTGATATCATGGACCTGTGGACTCACCGACTTTTAAAAGGAGACATCTGAAATGAACAGGATCTGGTCCGGCGGCGCTTTCCTGCTGCCCAAAGAGAATATCGATCTGAAGAAATACGCGGTCATCGCGTGCGATCAGTACACCTCCGAGAAGGAAAAATGGGAGGCGGCCGACGCTTTCGTGTCAAACGCCCCCTCCACCCTCCGGATGATCCTGCCGGAATGTTGGCTCAATGAAACACAAACACGGGTGCCTCAGATCCAGCGGGCGATGAAAGATTATCTTGCCCGGGGCGTGCTCACCGAGAAGGTCCGGGACGGGTTCGTGCTCACGGAGCGTTCAACGCCCTCGGGCGCGCGCTGGGGCCTTGTCATCACCGTCGACCTGGAGGCCTATGACTATTCCCGTTCGTCCGTCTCCCCCATCCGCCCCACGGAGGGCACGATCGTGGAGAGGATCCCGCCCCGCCTCCATGTGCGCCGGGGCGCCCCGATCGAGCTGAGCCACGTGATGATGCTGCTGGACGATCCGCAGGACACGGTCATCGGCCGGGCCCGGGATATGCTGAGCGGCCTGCCCCTCCTCTATGACACGGACCTGATGATGTCAGGGGGGCACCTGAGGGGATGGGCCGTGGAGGGCGAAGCCCTCAAAAAGACCGGGGACGCCCTGGACAGGCTGCTCGACAGCAAACGCCCGGGGGACATCTTTTTCTCCGTGGGCGACGGCAACCACTCCCTGGCCACCGCCAAGGCTTACTGGGAGGAGCTCAAAAAGTCCCTGCCCAAAGAGGCCCTCAAAGACCATCCGGCCCGATGGGCATCCGTGGAGCTGGTGAACATCTACTGCCCGGCCCTCACATTCGAGCCCATCCACCGGGTGGTGTTCCATGCGGACGCGAACCAGGTGCTCGACTGCCTCGCCGCGGCCTCCCCCGTGCCCTGCGCGGCGGATCCCGACGTCGTCCTGGTGACCGGGGACGGGGACAAACCCCTGCGCTTTGAAAAGCCCCTGCATCCCCTGCCCGTGGGCACCGTGCAGGCCGCCCTGGACCAAAGGGGCGGGTTCGAGATCGATTACGTCCACGGGGAGGACGCCGTGCGCGCCCTTTCGTCCCGGCCCGGCACCGTGGGCATCCTGGTGCCGCCCATCCCGAAGGACGGTTTCTTTGACGCCGTGCGCCCCGGTCCCCTGCCCCGGAAGACCTTTTCCATGGGCGAGGCCAACGAAAAGCGCTTCTATATGGAAGCGCGCCTGATCACGGGAGAAAAGGCATGAACAAAAACGATATCCTGACCCTGACCGTCGAGAAAATGGCCGGCAGCATGGGCCTTGCCCGGCACGAGGGCATGACGGTGTTCATCAAAAACGCGCTGGCCGGCGAAAAGGTCACCGCCCGGGTGGAAAAGGTGCAGAAAAACTGCGCCTTCCTCAAGGCCCTGGAGATCCTCACCCCCTCGCCGGCGCGGCGGGAGCCCCCCTGCCCCTGCTACCGGCAGTGCGGCGGCTGTGTGCTGCAGCACATGGACTACCAAACGGGGCTTGAGATCAAGCGGGAGCATATCAGGGACGTGCTCGCCCGCATCGCCAAAGTGGATCTGGACGTGCCGCCCGTATGGGGCATGGACGATCCCTGGCGGTACCGCAACAAGGTGATCCTGCCCGTGGCCAGTGTGGACGGCCGCGTCCGGGCGGGCTACTACGCGCCCCGCAGCCACCGCCTGGTGCCGGTGGAGGACTGCCTGCTGACCGATCAAAGCACCATGCCCGCCGTGAGGGCGGTGCTCAAATGGATGGAAACGTATTCTGTGCCGCCCTATGACGAGAGCAGCCACAGCGGCCTCATCCGCCACATCATGCTGCGCCGCGACCGTGAAGGACATATCATGCTGGTGGTGGTGTCCCGGCAGGACATCCCCCACAAAGCCGAACTGAAGCAGGCCGCCGACGCCCTCCCCGCGGTCACCTCACTGATCGTGAACATCCAGCCCCAAAGGGGCAACGTGGTACTGGGGCTTCAAAATGAAGTGCTGTCCGGGGAAGAGCGCCTGAGGGACACCCTGTGCGGCAGCCTGTTCGACATCTCCCCCTTAAGCTTCCTGCAGGTGAACATCTCCCAGGCCGAGCGGCTCTACCGGTGCGCCCTGGACTTTGCCGGCCTTCAGGGAGACGAGCGGGTGCTGGACCTGTACTGCGGCGCCGGCACCATCTCCCTGCTGCTGGCGAAACACTGCCGGGAGGTGGTGGGCATCGAGGCCGTGGAGGCCGCCGTCCGGGACGCCGGGAGCAACGCCCGCCTCAACGGCGTGAAAAACGCCCGCTTTTACGCCGGCAACACCGAAGACGTGCTCCCCGGGCTGATCGAAAGGGAGGGCGCGTTCGACGCCGCAGTGCTGGACCCGCCCCGGAAGGGCTGCGATATAAAGGTGCTGGACGCCCTGGCCGCGGCCGGTGTACCGAAGATCGTGTATGTCTCCTGCGATCCCGCCACCCAGGCGCGGGACATCGCCGTCCTGACCGAAAAGGGCTACCGGGCGGAAAAGGTGCAGGGGGTGGATATG
>CADCQZ010000244.1 GCA_902803675.1 uncultured Eubacteriales bacterium | reverse complement strand
CGGCATCATGGTGGGCCCCGGCCGGGGCAGCGGCGCGGCGAGCATCGTCGCCTACTGCCTGAACATCACCATGCTGGACCCGCTGAAATACAACCTGGTGTTCGAGCGTTTCCTCAATCCCGAACGGGTGAGCATGCCCGATATCGACATGGATTTCTGCTATGAACGCCGGCAGGAAGTCATCGATTACGTGGCCCGGAAGTACGGGCAGGATCACGTCGCCCAGATCATCACTTTCGGCACCATGGCCGCCAGGGGCGTGGTGCGGGACGTGGGCAGGGTGCTGGGCTACACTTATCAGGAAACGGACAAGGTGGCCAAGGCCATCCCCATGGCCCTGGACATGACGCTGGAAAAAGCGCTGCAGATCTCCCCCGAACTCAGGCAGATGACCGAGGAGGATCAGCGGCTGAAAAAACTCATCGACACCGCCCGGGCCCTGGAAGGCATGCCCCGTCACGCCAGCACCCACGCCGCGGGCGTGCTCATCACCGGCCAGCCGGTGACGGAGCTGGTGCCGCTGCAGAAGAACGATGACGTGGTCACCACCCAGTATCCCATGGGGATCATATCCGACCTGGGACTGCTCAAGATGGATTTTCTGGGGCTCAGGACCCTGACGGTCATCCGGGATGCCCTGGACATGATGCGCCAGCAGGGCGTGGACATGCGGCCGGAGGATATCCCCACGGACGATCCCGAAGTATACGACATGATCGGCGCCGGTGACACGGACGGTGTCTTCCAGCTGGAAAGCGGCGGGATGCGCGCCTTCCTGACCAATATGCGCCCGCGGACCTTTGAGGACATCATCGCCGCCATCTCCCTCTACCGGCCCGGCCCGATGGAATCCATCCCCCGGTATATCCATGGCAAGGAGCATCCGGACGAGGTCACTTATGACAGTCCCCTTTTGGCTCCCATCCTGGACGTGACTTACGGCTGCATGGTGTACCAGGAGCAGGTCATGCAGATCGTGCGTGACCTGGCCGGGTACTCCATGGGCCGCAGCGACCTGGTGCGGCGGGCCATGGCCAAGAAGAAGCACGACGTGATGATGAAGGAGAGGGACATCTTCATCAACGGCTCGGAAGAGATGGGCGTGCCGGGCGCTCTCAAAAAGGGCGTGAGCCTGAAAGCGGCCGAGAAGATCTTCGACGAGATGACCGCCTTCGCCTCCTACGCCTTCAACAAGCCCCATGCCGCCTGTTACGCCCTGGTGAGCCTGCAGACGGGATACCTGAAAAAGCACTACCCCGCCGAATTCATGGCGGCACTGATGAATTCCGTGAGCGGGAACGCCGGCAAGATCGCCCAGTATATCCAGTACTGCCGTCAGCACGGCATCCCCCTGCTCCCCCCCGGGGTCAACCAGTCCCAGCGCCGGTTCACCGTGGAAAGGGACCGGAACGGCCTTAAAAGCGTCCGTTTCGGCCTGGGCGGCATCAAAAACCTGGGCGACGGCGTCGTGGATGAGATCGTCCGGGAGCGGGACGAGAACGGCCCCTTCAGGGATATCTATGATTTCTGCCGGCGGACCGTGTCCCGGGACGTGACCAAAAGGACAGTGGAGAGCCTGATAAGGAGCGGATGCTTTGACGGGATGGGCATGAAGCGGTCCCAGCTGATGCGGATCTACGAGCAGATCATGGACAGCGAGGCCAGCAGGGCCAGATCGGCCGTCAGCGGCCAGGTCTCCCTGTTCGAGCTGCCCAGCGGCGAGGAGATGCTGGAGACCCTGAAGATCCCCTGTCCGGACATCCCCGAGTTCAGCCGGAAGGACATCCTCAGCCAGGAAAAGGAAATGACGGGGGTCTATATCTCAGGCCATCCCCTGGATGAGAAAAGAGAGCAGCTGCAGCGCCTGAGCTTCAGCACCGCGTCGGTCCGGGACTTTGAGGACCGGGCGGACAAGGGGCTGAGCGAGGACGGAAAGCGTGTCGTCATGGGCGGCATCCTGACCCAATGCCGGAAAAAAGCCACCCGCAAGGGCGAGATGATGGGCTTTGTCACGCTGGAAGATCTGACCGGGCAGATCGAATGCATGGTGTTCCCCAAGGCGTACCTGCGCCTGAGCGAGGAAATGCGGGAGGACCGGATCGCCCTGGTCACCGGCCGCCTGAGCGTCAGGGAGGACGAGGATCCCAAGCTGCTCGTGGAACAGATCGAGGACCTGCCGGACGAACAGCCCCCGGCAGCGCTCACCACCGGGAACTGGCGCCAGGCGAAGGAAAAGATCTACCTCCACCTGACCCCGGACCAGTGGAAAAACCTGGAGAACGTCCTCAGTCCCCTTCCCCGGGGCGGCATCCCGGTGGTGGCGCAGCTGACCACCGAGCGCACATTGAAGCCCGCCGACAGCCGAAGCTGGGTGGCGGATCTGAAAAACTCCTCGGAGACCCTGAAGACCATATTCGGCGCGGAGAACGTCAAGACGTCCCCCGCCCTGTAAGGGAGCCTACGTGAAAGAACAGAACACGACGCCGGTCAAAAAAGCGTCCATATACGCCATCATCATCAACAGCCTCCAGATCCTCTGCGCCGGTGCGGCCGCGGTGTACATCCTGTTCGGGCCAAAGAGCGCCGACGCGGAGCCGGTGGAGATCGCCGCGGTGCTGGTGCTGTTCGCGATCGTGACTCTCGGCGCGGTGCTGGACATCATAGAGGCGGCCGCCACCTTCCGGATGCACTACACCGTCCAGGGGCTGACCCAGACCGTCCAGTACGTGGAAGAGCTCAACAAGGCCCTGCGGGCCCAGCGCCATGATTTCCGCAATCACCTGCAGGTGATATCCGGGCTCGTGGAGCTCGAGGAATATGACGACGCCCTGAAGTATATCCGCGACCTGAACGGCGATATCCGCACCATGGGCCAGAGCCTGAAGACCGCCAGCCCCGCGGTGAACGCCCTGATCATGGTCAAGACGGAAGAGGCGCGGCAGAAAAACATCCTGCTCAAGGCGGATGTGATCGGCCTGAACAACGACATGCCCCTCCCCGAGTGGGAGCTGTGCCGCGTACTGTCCAACCTGATCGACAACGCCATGGACGCCCTGTCCCACACACGGCACGGCACCATCCAGGTCATCATGGAGGAAGAGAAGGGCCAGTTCAAGGTGACCGTCGGCAACAACGGCCCGCAGATCCCGAAGAAAATGCAGGACGCGATCTTCGAAGCCGGTTTTTCCGGCAAAGGCAAAGGCAGGGGCATGGGACTGTACATCGTGCGCCAGGTATTCACCAGCCGCGGCGGCAGCCTCGAAGTGACATCCGACGAGGAATGGACGGCCTTCCACGGCTCGATCCCTCTCGAACCTCTCTCCCCCGATCCACAGCCCTGACGGCCGGAAAAGGGATCAGACGATCATACAAAA
Source organism: uncultured Eubacteriales bacterium (assembly GCA_902803675.1). Next base: position 4,975 of record CADCQZ010000244.1, on the reverse strand, counting down.
AAATGCTTCGACGGCGCTGCCGCGAAGCATTTTGTTATTGAGCCTGCAGACGGAGCAGATCAGATCTCTTTTTTCATGGCACTGAAAGTGCGCACGATCCTGAAGCCCGCCCTCAGATAGATCTTCTGAGCGTGATTCTCAATGCCGGTGAAAATACTGCTGAAAGAAGCGCCCTCCAGGATGAATTCCCGCATCAGCAGGTGAAAGAGCACGGACGCGATGCTCCGCTTTTCATACATGGGATCGGTGAAGATGCCGGTGAACCAGCCCCGCCCGCTCTTCTGGAGATCCACCGGGCCGGTAAAGCCGACGATATGGCCCTCGTGTTCCGCCACCAGAAGGGGACGCGGACCCGAAGGGATCCGCCCGTCCGGCAGGTACCGGGGATCCGTGCAGGGCCTGTTTTCCCGGTAGCAGGCCATCTCGCTTGCGATGACGCTGCGCCAGTATTCGCTCCCCACCCGGTCGCAGATCCTGTCGTAATCCGGGAAATGATCCGGGATGAAGCGGCCGGTATAGATCCCTTCCCGAAGCAGGCGCTGCCTCGCCTCTTCCATCCCCGGCCAGGGCTTATACTCCTCAAGGGGCAGGTAGAGAGCGATCTCCCTGTCCGTCACGGTAAATCCCAGGGCTTTCAGGAACTCAAATCCCGGGCAGTCCTCATCCACGCCCGGGGCGTTGTTGTGGTCGTGTCCCGGAGAGGTGGGGATGGTCCAGCTCAGGTTGACGGGGTCGTTGTTGTTGACGGCGACCGTGGTCTTGCCCGCGCGCCTGAAAGCGTCCGTCATGGCGTCCATCAGCGCCGTACCGACGCCGGCCCTGCGATGGTCGCGCCTGACGAACACGCTGTTGAGATAGCCGGGCGTATTGAAAGCGTCCTCACCGTTCAGGAATCTCTTCTGGCAGATGCCGATGATGAAGCCTACGACCTCACCGGCGTCCTCGGCCACAAAGCAATAAGCGGGATCGAAGCTGGGATCGAGCCAGAACTTCGCCTCAAGGGCCGCTTCGTCCATGGGAAAGTAGACCACCTCATGATCCCTGACCGAGGCGTTCCAGACCGCGGCGATCCCCGGCAGATCCGTCCGTACGCACTGCCTGATATACATGAAGCTCCTCCTAAAGTGACTGTATGTGTCAGCCCCTGTCCTGGAGCTGCTTTTTCAGATCGTCCGCCGCGTAGAACAGCGGCTTGGAATTCTGGATCTCCTGGCTGATCTTCTGACAGGCGTGCATGACCGTCGTGTGATCCCTCTTGAAGGAACGCCCGATCATCTCCAGAGACATCTCCACCATCTCGCGGCACAGATACATGGCCATCTGCCTGGGCAGGATGACTTCTTTGTTGCGCTTGATGCCCGTGATATCCTCCACCGGCACGTTGTAATACACCGACACGGCGCCGATCACGTCCTCGCAGGTGATGTTCCGCGGGGCGGAGGCCGCGAAGGTATCCTTCAAGGCTGTTTCCGCCAGGGCGGTATCGATGGTCCTCCCCGTCAGGGAGGAATAGGCCACCAGGCGCGTCAGCGCGCCTTCAAGCTCACGGATATTGCTGGATATCTTTTCCGCCACCAGACGCAGCACATCCGGCGGTACCGTGATGCCGTCGTTTTCCGTTTTGCGGCGCAGGATCTCGTACCGGGTGTCCAGATCGGGTTTGGCGATATCGGCCACCAGCCCCCATTCGAACCGGGAACGCAGGCGCTCCGCCAGCTTTGGGATCTCCTTGGGCGGCTTGTCCGAGGAAAGCACGATCTGTTTCCCGGCGGAGTGGAGATCGTTGAAGGTGTGGAAAAACTCCTCCTGGGTGGCTTCACGGCCCACGAGGAACTGGATGTCATCCACCAGAAGGATGTCGATGGTGCGGTATTTCGCCCGGAATTCCTGGGTGGTCCTGGACTGGATCGCCGCGATCATCTCGTTGGTAAAGGTCTCGGTGGTGACATAGCGCACCTTGAGCTCCGGCTTCTGGGACAGGGCAAAATGGCCGATCGCGTGGAGCAGATGGGTCTTCCCCAGGCCGACACCGCCGTAGATGAACAGGGGATTGTACGCGCCCGCCGGAGACTCCGCCACGGCGAGAGAGGCCGCGTGGGCAAAACGGTTGTTGTTCCCCACCACGAAGGATTCAAAGGTGTATTTGGGATTCAGCGTCGATTCCTGCACAGGAGCGCTGTCCCGGCGGGCACGGTATTTCTTCGCCCGTTCCGGGTCCATCAGTTCGGCGTGTATCCGGCGGCCGGCGGCCTTTTCCAGGGCATTCTCGATCAGCGGCAGATAACGGCCGGAAACGAACTGAAAATAAAAATCCGTCATCGCCTCGATGATCATCTGGTCCCCGGTGAAAGCCAGCGGCCTGAGCGCGGAAGCGATCCACGTATCATAGGTGACGGATGTCATTTCACTGCGCATGAATACACACGCTTTTTCCCAAAGCTGATCCTTATCCAAAGAAAACGCTCCCCTGCTGAAATGATGAAAGCCCTCCGGGGGCCATACGAACGACACAAAATGGATCTCACTGATCGCAGAAGTATGTTAGCAGAAAGGGCGGAAAAAATCAAGAAAGCCGGCCTTTCCGCCCGATCCGCGGGCCCCGGGGCAAGTGGCACAATCGATAGTGCCGCGCGGCGGACAGGGCCCCTACAAATTGTTCTGATCTCCGGATGTCCGCCGGCAAAAAAGAAATACTTAAATCTTTTTAATAAAATATTCAAGGTTTTTTTCATCAATTGAAAAGGCGCCGTCCAAGGACGCGCCTTATGGTAATATCTGGAATCCGCTCATGCCCGGATACCGGCGGAGAGCCGGCCCTGAGGCATTATGTTCAGTCCGGATACAATGTGGTGCCCCGGTCGTCCCCGTCCAGCACTTTCAGGATATTCTCCGGCTCATCCAGCTTGAACACCCTGACCTCCCGGAGACGCTGATCCCTGCAGATGCAGAAAGCGGCCTGGTCCATCACCCGCAGGTTCCTTTTGATCGCCTCGCTGTAGGAGATCCTGCGGATGAGCTCGGCGGCAGGATCCACCTTCGGATCGGCGGAGTACACCCCGTCGATATTCTTGGCCATGAGCAGCACATCGGCGTTCAGCTCCACCGCGCGCAGGACGACGCCTGTATCGGTGGAAAAGAAGGGATTGCCCGTGCCGCCGGCCAAAAGGACGATCCGCCCCGGCGTCATCGCCTGCGCGGCCAGGTGCGGCGCGTAGCTCTCGGCGATATGTTCGATCCCGAAAGCGGAGTACAGTTTGACGTTCCCCCCGGCGCGTTCCACGGCGTCACGCATATAAAGGCAGTTGATCACGGTGCCCAGCATGCCCATATGATCCGCGGTCACCGCGTCCATCCCGGTGCCCTGACGGCCCCGCCAGATATTGCCGGCACCGATCACCACGCCCACCGCCAGGCCGCGGCCCGCGGCGGATACCAGGACCTTGGCCACCCGGTCGATCATGCCGTGATCGAACAGGATGCCGTCCCTGCCCAGCATCTCCCCGCTGAGCTTGAGCAAAACACGCTGATAAGCCATAAAAACCCCCATTATTCAAAAAGCGGCACGAAGCCGCTTTTTGATCTGTGATCGTTATTTTCGTCAGTCCTTCTTGGTCATCTGGGCGATCTCTTCGGCCAGGTTGCCGGACTTTTTCTCCAGGCCTTCGCCGCACTCAAAGCGGACGAAACGGCGGATGGAGATCTTTTCGCCGGTGGCCAGGGTGGCCTCGTTCACACGGGTGGCGATGTTGATGTCGGGATTCTTGACGAAAGCCTGCTCCATCAGCACGTTCTCTTTATAGTACTTCTCGATGCGGCCTTCCACCATGCGCTCGATGATCTTTTCGGGCTTGCCCTCGTTGAGCGCCTGCTGGCGGAGGATCTCCCTTTCCTTTTCGAGCTCGGCCTGGGGAACGTCTTCCTTGTTCACGCACAGGGGATTGCTCGCGGCGATCTGCAGAGCCACGTCGTGGCACAGATCCTTGAAGGTATCGGACTTGGCGACGAAGTCAGTCTCGCAGTTGACCTCGACCAGTACGCCGATCTTCCCGCCCATGTGGATATAGCTCGCGACAGCGCCTTCGCTGGCTACACGGCCGGCCTTCTTGGCCGCGGCCGCCAGGCCCTTTTCACGCAGATAAGCGATCGCCTTTTCCATATCGGCACCGCACTCCACCAGAGCCTTTTTGCAGTCCATCATACCAGCCTGGGTGCGCTCACGCAGTTCTTTTACCATCGCGGCAGTAACTTCAGCCATCGTATATTACCTCCTGAATGATCTGTTGATTGGTCAGTTCCCTGATCAGGCTTCCGCGGCGGGAGCGGCGGATTCGTCATCCCCGTCCTGCATGCCCTGACGGCCTTCCAGGACCGCATCGGCCATCTTGCCGGCGATCAGCTTCACGGCACGGATCGCGTCGTCGTTGCCGGGGATCACATAGTCGATCTCATCGGGGTCGCAGTTGGTGTCCACGAGCGCGACGAGCGGGATGCCCAGGGTGCGGGCCTCAGACACGGCGATGTGCTCTTTGCGGGGGTCCACGACGAACAGAGCGCCGGGCAGCTGCTTCATCTCGCGGATACCGCCGAGGTTGGCTTCCAGCTTCTCACGCTCATGCTGCAGCTGAACGACTTCCTTCTTGGGCAGCAGTTCGAACTGGCCGTTCTGCTCCATTTTGTCGATCTCGTTGAGACGCTCGACGCGGGAACGGATGGTGCGGAAGTTGGTGAGCATGCCGCCCAGCCAGCGGTTGTTCACATAGTACTGATTGCAGCGCTTCGCCTCGGCTTCGATGCTCTCCTGGGCCTGCTTCTTCGTGCCGACGAACAGGATGCTCTTGCCTTCCATGGACAGGTTGCGGACGAACATGTACGCTTCCTCGACTTTGCGGACGGTCTTCTGCAGGTCGATGATGTAGATGCCGTTGCGCTCGGTGAAGATGTACGGAGCCATCTTCGGGTTCCAGCGGCGGGTCTG
>CADCQZ010000243.1 GCA_902803675.1 uncultured Eubacteriales bacterium | reverse complement strand
TCCGCCTGACGGACGAGGGCATGCTGCTGCGCGGCCGGGCGGAGGACCTTTTGAGCATGGCGGACAAGATCACCCGCGAATTCGTGTCCCTGGACGACATCACCGGCGGGGACATCTATCTGGGCCTGGCCGAGTCCTACCAGATCAGGATCCTGGCCCGGGCCATCAAAGAGTTCCGGAAGCAGTACCCGGACCTGCGTTATCACATCACCAGCGGGGATACGGAGCAGGTGACGGAGAAGCTGGACAAGGGCCTTTTGGATTTTGCCGTGCTGGCGGAAAAGCCGGACACGGACAAATACGATCACCTGGCCTTTCCGCAGGCCGACAGATGGGGCCTGGTCTTCCCGGCGGATGACCCGCTGGGTAAAAAAGAGGCCGTCACGGCGGAGGACCTGAGGGGCCTGCCCCTCTTCTGCTCGGAGCAGAGCTGGCGCGTCGACATCCCGGGGTGGGCCGGAGACCGTATGGCGGACCTGCGCCTGGAGGGCTCCTTCCGGCTCTCCTACAACGGCTCCATGTTCGCGCGGGAGGGCCTGGGGTATCTTTTGACCTTCGACCGCCTGATCGACACCTCCCCCGGCTCCGGCCTGGTGTTCCGCCCCCTTTCCCCGGCGCTGGAGACAAAGCTGTACCTCATCTGGAAAAAGTATCAACCCCTCTCCCCCATCGCCGAAAGGTTCCTGGAGCACCTGAAGAGGAGTTTCGAAACGTGACGGGCACCCGGCCCGTATAAAAAAACAGATGAAAACGAGGGATCACTTCATGAACAGACGCGTCAGAAAGACGATCATCATCCTGCTGCTGGTGATATGCCATACCGCTGTCCCCTTTTCCCGCGCGGCCGGGAGGGCGGAAGATGGCCCGGAGAGATACGCCATCGTCGTATCCGCGAACGCCGCTTCCACGGAAAGGTATGCCGCGGAAACACTGAAGGAATACCTGGATCTGCTCGATCACGGCGATCATCAGATCATCACGGATGATCAGCCGTTTGACGGGTTCAAGTTCTGCGTCGGATCGACCCGGTATTATGACACTTCCGATGATATCAAAAACAAAGCCGCCGATTCGTATATCATCGCTCCTTTCGGCGGCGGCCTGGCCATCTTCGGCGCGGGCGGCCGCGGAACGCTCTACGGCGTCCACACATTCCTTGAAGATCTCTGCGGTTTCAAATGCTACGCCTGGTACCCGGTGATGGTGATGACTTCCGATCACATGACGATCCCGGAGGAGAAGATCGAATACGGACCGTATTTTGAGTACCGGAACACCGACTGGCGCAGCGGCTGGATGTCTTTATACTCCGTCGCGCACAAACTCAACGGCCTTTGGCAGGCCTGTGCCCCCGAGCAGGGAGGGAAGATCCCCTATCTCGGCGGCTCGGGCTGCCATACGCTCTCCACGGTCTTCTGCTCCGCCGACACATACTTTGAAAGCCATCCGGAATACTTCGCGCTGCATGACGGCAGGAGAGTGCCCGGGCAGCTCTGCCTGACGAATGACCGGGTCTGTGAGATCGTCCTGGAAGAGGTGCTCGCTGTCCTTGAGGCGGAGCACGACCCGGAGGCGGATCTGCAGATCATTTCCCTGTCCCAGGCTGACGATCCGGAATACTGTGAGTGTGAACGCTGCGGGGCCATAGACGACGAAAACGGATCCCACGCCGGCTCTTTGATCACGTTCGTCAACCGGATCGCCGCGGCTGTCAGGGAAAAGGGGTATCGCAACGTGGCGATCGATACCCTTGCCTATACCTATACGCGCAGGGCGCCGTCCCGGGTCAGGCCGGAAAACAATGTCATCGTCAGGCTCTGCACGTTCGAATGCTGTTTTTCGCACGCTCTGGATGACCCCGGCTGCCCGGAAAACAGGGGATTTTCGGAGGATCTGAAGGCCTGGTCCGGGATCTGCGGCAGGATCTATATCTGGGATTATACGACCGATTTCGCCTATACGCTCGGCATCTTCCCCGACTTTGATACCCTGCAGAGCAATATGCGGTATTTCCACCGAAATGGGGTCAGGGGCGTTTATGAAGAGGGGAATTATTACGTCGACCGCTGCGACACCGAATTCGGGGAACTGAGGACTTACCTGATCGCGGAGCTTCTGGAAGACCCTTACTGTGACGCTGACGCGAAAATGCTGGAATTCTGCGAATACTACTATGGCGGAGGCGGAAGATACATCAGGGAGATCATCCGTGAGATCACCGCCTGCGTCAAGGGCCATGTGGGCATATACAGCCGCATGGGCGATATTTTCTCGATCGATGAAGAAGAAGCGGAGAGGATCGACCGGCTCTGGGATTCGGCAGAGAATGCCGCGAACGGTCAGGACGACGCGCTCGCGGCGATCGAACGCAGCAGACTTTCCTGGCGTTATGTGAAGGCGGTCCTGGGATTGCGGGAATTCGCCGGGACACTGGAAGACAGCAGGGACGCGAGGGAAGGATTATACAACGATCTGATCGCCCATGATGTGAAAATGATCGATGAGTGGACCTGGATCGAGGACGATTTTTCCGCGTATGAAATGATCCCTGTCGAAGAGTGGGAGCTGGCGGGAAGGGATCGGTGAAACGCGGCTGTCGTTCCATTGGGAGGTGCGATGATGGTCAAGGTACGGTTTTATGACAAGGTCGATGACAGGAAGCTCAAATTCGCCGTGATCGCGGCAAGGACCGGCGGGCACTGGGTGTTCTGCAAGCACAGGGAACGCGACACCCTGGAGATGCCCGGCGGGCATCGGGAGCCGGGGGAAGATATCCTGACCACCGCGAAGCGTGAACTGTATGAGGAAACGGGCGCCGTCGATCTCAGTATCGAGCCGGTCTGCGCCTACTCTGTCACCGCGCCGTGGAATTTTGACGGTGAGGAGACCTTCGGCATGCTGTTCCGCGCGGAGGTGAGAGCCTTTGAAGAGGAGCTCCACAGCGAGATCGAGCGGATCGTGATACAGGATGACCTGCCGGAAAAGTGGACATATCCCGACATCCAGCCGCTCCTGATCCGGGAGGCGCTCAAACGCCGGCCCGACGCCCTGTGCCCTCCGGCGCTCGGGACCGAGAGGCTCATCCTGCGCCCCTGGCGGGAGGAGGACGCGCCGGAGTGCTGCCGGTACGCGCGCGATCCCCGGGTGGG
>CADCQZ010000242.1 GCA_902803675.1 uncultured Eubacteriales bacterium | reverse complement strand
GCAGATAGCCCGAGCAGTATTCCGTAAGGGTTTCTGGCCTCGATGCGAACCGGACAAACATGCACACCGCTTTTGCAGCATGTTGCAGGGAGGACGCTCCCGGTCCCGAGACGGTGAGACGGATCCCGTAACAGGAACAGGTCATCGTCAGACCGTCCTCAGGCTGATTTCTCTTTACAGTCGGCGTGCTGCGTGTTATGATGCATAATAATTCGTTATCGCGATTCGGGAGAGGATGTTTATGAAAGAGTACACTTTTGCGTACGGGGACGGGAGCGTGACAATCCCGCTGGATGAGAACCAGGTGAAGTATGAGCTGACCGGGAACAGGATCCCGGCCCTGCCCGACATCCGCTCTGCCGTGCGCCGGAGCCTGGAGGAGCCCATAGGATGCCCGCCCCTAAGTGAGTGCGTACACGCGGGTCAGAAAGCCGTGCTTATCGTCAGTGACATGTCCCGTTTCTGGATGAGGCAGGACCTTGTCATCCCCCACCTCGTCGAATACCTGCTGGACGACTGCGGCCTGCCGCCGGAAGATCTGACGATCCTGGTCGCCAACGGCACGCATCCCGGCGGCGGTGAGGAGGAGCTACGCACGCTGGTCACGGACGCAGTCTACGAACAGATACGCGTCGTGAACCACGACTGCCGGGGAGATGACCTTGTCACGCTGGGCACCACTTCCTTCGGAACGGAGGTGGCGGTCAGCGGCATCGCCGCGCGGGCGGATATCTGCGTCTGCCTGGGGGCCGCCACGTACCACGTCATGGCGGGTTTCGGCGGCGGGCGCAAGAGCATCCTGCCCGGGATCAGCGCCGAGTGGACCATACGGCAGAACCACGCGCTGTCGCTGGACCCGCATGAACTGCGCACATACCCCCTGGTAGGGAACGGCCGCATGGCGGACAACCCCTTGAACCTCGATATGCTCGAGGCGGCGGGGATGATGAAGAACCTGTTCATGGTGAACCTCGTCGTCAACGCCCAGGAACAGCACTGCGCCGTATTTTCGGGGCACTATCGCAGCTCCTGGGAACGGGCCTGCCGGGAGGTCGAGCGGGTGTACCAGGTGCCTGTTCCCGAACGGGTGGACGTGATCGTTGCCGGTGCCGGGGGCTATCCCAGGGATATGTCCCTCTACCAGGGCACGAAGGCCATAGACAACGTGGAATCCGGTCTGAAACCGGGCGGGACACTGATCCTCGTCATAGAGGCGCGGGAGGGAGGGGGCCCGGAGGAATACTTCGGCTGGAGCCGGGACCTCATCCGCGGCACCCTCGAACAGCGGCTCAGGGAGGCGTTCACCGTGGCCGGTTACATATTCTTCCTGAACTGCGAACAGGCGAAGCGGTACCGCGTCATGCTGCTCTCCGGCATAGACCCGGCGAAGACCGCTCCGATGGGGATCGAGAGCTACGCGGACGTCAAGACACTGCTGGCCAGTGCGGACCTTAAAGGAAAAACGATCGCCGTCATCCCCAATGCCGGCGCGACGGTGCCTGTGGTCACAGGGGAATAATCATAATTTATACAAAAATAATTTCAAGGAAACTGTTGACAAACTCGCTTTCGTGTGTATAATTATAACAAATTATTGAAAGATAATTCAAAACACACCGCGTGGGCGGGAAAGCGAGGAAAGAAAGATGAAAAAATACAAGAAAACTGCTGCACTGATCCTGAGCGTTCTGATGCTGGTCTCCGTGTTCGCGGGCTGCGGCTCAAAGGAAGCGGCTCCCGCCGACAAGCCGGCAGCCTCGTCCGACGGGCCGGTCATGGCCAAGATCAAGGCCGCGGGAAAGCTGGTCGTCGGTACCGAGGCGCAGTACGCGCCGTATGAGTTCAAAGATCTGAATGCCAACTTCGTCGGCTGTGATATGTTCCTGGCCCAGAAGATCGCCGATTCCCTCGGCGTGAAGCTGGAGATCGTGGATATGAGCTTCGACGGCATCATCCCCGCGGTTCAGGCCGGTCAGGTGGATCTGGGCATCGCCGCCTTCACCAACACCCCGGCGCGTGCAGAGGTCATAGATTTCTCTGACCTGTACGAGACGAGCCTGCAGTACCTGGTCGTCGCCGCCGACAAGGTCGACACCTATACGAGCAAGGAATCCCTGGCCGGGCTGAAGGTCGGCGCGCAGAAGGGCACGATCCAGTCCCAGCTGATCACGTCGGCGCTGCCCGACAGCCAGCTCTTTGAACTCGACAAGTACCCCGAACTGGCTCTTGAGGTCACCAACGGGAACATCGCGGGCCTCGTAGTGGATTCCGCCGTGGGCGACTCCATCGTCGCCACCAGCAACGGCGCCCTCGCCGTCAGCAAGTTCGAGTTCAGCGCCGAGGAGGCCTCCTTCGGCAAGTCCGTCGTCATCGCCAAGGGGAACGAGGACCTCGTTGCGGCGGTCAACGTCGTCATCGGCCAGGTCCTGGCGGACGGCAGCTACAAGGCCGCCTATGACGAAGCTGTGGCGCTGGCGGCCAAGATGGGCGTATGAGGCCCGGCGCCTGCCGCGTGTATTCGGCCAAGGTGGTGAGAGCCGCCTTGGCCTCGTTCCTTTTGGAGCGGGCGTGAGAGAGAGGAGGCAGAAGTGCAGTTTTTCAACGACATGGTAATGCTGTTCACCCGTTACAGCAGCTTTTTTCTGGAGGGCATCCGCAACACGCTCATCATCGCGGCCTTCTCGGTGCTCATCGGCACGGTCCTGGGCACGCTGATGGCGATGATGCGCATGAGCAAGATCACGCCCTTGCGGCTCTTTGCCATCGGATACATCGAATTCATCCGGGGCACCCCCCTGATGGTCCAGCTGATGTTCATCTTCTACGGTCTGCCGATGATCGGTATCACGTTCCCCGACATCCCGTTCATCCCGGATTTCAGCCGGTTCGCGGCGGGCATCGTCGCGATGAGCATCAACAGCTGCGCCTATGTGGCGGAGATCATCCGTTCCGGCATCCAGGCGGTGGATACCGGCCAGATGGAGGCCGCGCGGAGCATCGGCTACAGCCAGGCGCAGGCCATGGCGTACGTGGTGCTGCCCCAGGCGGTCCGGAACATCCTTCCCGCGCTCGGCAACGAGTTCATCGTGGTGATCAAGGAGTCCTCCATCGTATCCGTGATCGGCATCGCCGATCTGATGTTCCGGACAAAGGACGTGATCGCCGTCACCTACCGCACCATGGCGAGCCTCGCGATCGTGGCGCTGATCTATTTCTGCATGACCTTCCTGGGCAGCCGCCTGATCGCCTGGACGGAGAGGAGGATGTCTCATGGAAAGGGATGAGTTCCTGCAGGTGAAGGGGCTCTCGAAGAGCTTCAACAAACTGGACGTGCTCAAGGACATCACCACGAGCTTCGCGCGCAACGAAGTGGTCTCCATCATCGGGCCGAGCGGGGGCGGGAAGAGCACGTTCCTGCGCTGCCTGAACCTCCTGGAGAAGCCGACGTCCGGGAGCATCATCTTCGACGGCGTGGACATCTGCGACAAAAAGCAGGACATCAACCGGCACCGGCAGAAGATGGGCATGGTGTTCCAGCAGTTCAACCTCTTCAACAACGTCAATGTCCTGCACAACCTGATCGACGCGCCTATCCGCATCAAGAAGCTGCCCAAAGCGCAGATGGAGGAGAAGGCGATGCAGCTCCTCGGCCGCGTGGGCATGGCTGACAAGGCCGGCAGCTATCCCTACCAGCTCTCCGGCGGGCAGAAGCAGCGGGTCGCCATCGTCCGCGCGCTGATGATGGATCCGGAGGTCATGCTGTTCGACGAACCGACCAGCGCCCTGGATCCCGAGATGATCGGCGAGGTGCTCGATGTGATGAAGCGGCTCGCGGAGACGGGCATGACCATGATCGTGGTCACGCATGAGATGCGCTTCGCGCGCGAGGTCAGCAGCCGCACCATGTTCCTGGACGGGGGCCGGATCGAGGAGGACAAGCCCAGCCACGAGCTGTTCGACCATCCGGAGAGCCCCCGGCTGGTCAGTTTTCTCAAGAAAGTGCTGTAAAAGATACTGCCGTACGCCGCGGCGCCGCCTTTTTACGCGGCGCGGCCGGCAGATGAGGAGGAAAAGGATATGCCGAAACTGAGCGAGCGGGTGGGGACCTTCACCGATTCCGTGATCCGCCGCATGACGCGCATCAGCGACGAATACGGAGCCATAAACCTGTCCCAGGGATTCCCGGATTTCGATCCACCGCGGGAGATGATGGACGCGCTCGCCAAAGCGGCGTACGCCGGGCCCCATCAGTATTCGGTCACGTTCGGCGCGCAGAACTTCCGGGAGGCGCTCGCAAAGAAGGTGTCGAAGACCCTGGGCAGGGACATCGATCCCGGGACGGAGCTGTGCGTCACCTGCGGCAGCACCGAAGCCATGATGGCGGCCATGATGACGATCTGCAATCCCGGTGACAAGGTGATGGTGTTCTCCCCGTTCTATGAGAACTACGGTGCCGACGCCATCCTTTCCGGTGCGGACCCGATCTATATCCCGCTGGTGCCGCCGGAATACGGCTTCGACATCACGCTGATAGAGGACGGGTTCAGACAGGGCGCGAAGGCGATCATCATCTGCAACCCCTCCAACCCCTGCGGGAAGGTGTTCACCCGGGAGGAGCTGACCGCGATCGGGGCGCTCGCCCTGAAGTATGACGCCTTCGTGGTGACGGACGAGGTGTATGAGCATATGGTATACGAGCCCTGTGTCCATACAGCCATGGCATCCCTGCCGGGGATGTTCGACCATACCCTGACCTGCAACTCGCTTTCCAAGACGTATTCGGTCACCGGATGGCGGCTCGGATACATCTGCGGGCCCGCGTGGGTCATCGAGTGCGCAAAGAAGGTGCACGACTTCCTGACCGTCGGGGCGGCAGCGCCCCTCCAGGAGGCGGCCGTCGCCGGTCTGGGCCTCCCGGATAGTTACTACGTGCGGCTGCGCGAGACCTATACGCAGAAGCGGGACTACTTCCTGACAGGACTCGACCGGATAGGGCTGAAGCACAACACACCCCAGGGGACATATTTCGTGATGCTGGATATCGGGGCGTTCCTGGAACTGCCCCAGTTCTGCGGCTTCACGGACCTGGAGTTTTGCGAGTGGATGATCAGGAACATCGGTGTCGCCGCCGTCCCGGGATCCAGCTTTTTCCGCGAACCCGTGAACAATCTGATCCGGCTGCATTTCGCGAGGCAGGAGAGCACGCTGGCGGAGGCACTGCGCCGGCTCGAAAAGATGGCGGCACTGCTGCCGGGGAACGGGACGGGGGAGGACGCAGGATGAAGGACCTGAGCCCGTTCTGCACCTGCATTGACCGGGCGTGCCCGGCGCACCCGTCTGACCACGAAAAGGGCTGCGCTCCCTGTATTCAGGCGGTGTGAGATCCCGTCCTACTTTTTCAACAGCCTCGG
>CADCQZ010000241.1 GCA_902803675.1 uncultured Eubacteriales bacterium | reverse complement strand
CAGGAAGGCGATGTGCTCCCGGAGACGGGGGCTGTGGCGGAAGGCGTGGGACATATACTCCCTGAGCTTTTCCTCCTCCGGGCACAGCGCGTAGGGATCGGCGGGGTCCACCGTATCGAAGGAGACCGGACGGAGGGGCCAGACGGTGCCGTCCATCTCCACTTCCATTTTTTCGCGGTCCACCCGGTGGAGCAGGAGCCGGTCCTCCATGCCGTACTCCGGATGGCGCAGGATGATCTGCCCCTCCAGCTTGAACATCATGATATTGACCAGGTGGAGCATCGCTTTGTCCGCCGGCATATCGGGGTACAGCTTCTCCGCCGCCATGCTCAGCTCCCGAAGGGGGATGCCGTAGCCGCGTTCCAGGATGACCGTATTGCCGTAAGCCAGGGAATTGCGCAGGACGCCGAAGATGCAGGCGTCATTGCCGGAGGCCGCGCCCATCCACAAAACATCGTGGTTGCCCCATTCGATATCGATGGCGCGGTGACGGACCAGGATGTCCATGACGCTGTCCGCCCGCGGGCCCCGGTCGAAGATATCGCCCACCACGTGGAGCCTGTCCACCGCCAGATCCTTGATCAGGGCGATCAGCGCTTTCATCAGGCTGTCGCACCCGCCGGTGTCGATCAGGGAAGTGATGATGGCGTCATGGTACCGTCGGCGGTTGTCCTCCTGCTCGGTCCTGGTCTCCCCCTCATCGCTCTGATCGTGCATGAGTTCTTCCAGAAGGAACACCCATTCCCGGGGCATCGCGGCGCGGACCCGCTCCCTGGAATACTTGGTGGAGAGCATCCTGGCCAGCAGGATCAGGGACTCGAAACGTTCCCGGTACCACTCCGGCGTGGCCTTCCCGATCCGATGGAGCCGTCGGAGCATGGCGTCCGGATAATAGATCAGCGTGCAGATCTCATCCACCTGGCGCCCGGTGAGACCATCACCCAGCCACAGCACGACCTTTTCCCGGATCACGCCGGAGCAGTTGTTCATGATGTGGCAGAAGGCCTCGTATTCCCCGTGGATATCGCTCATGAAGTGCTCGGTGCCCATGGGCAGGCTCAATTCCGCGCCGATGGCCGCGCACTCCGCGCAGAGGGAATCCGGGTCCGGATACCTGTCGCTGAGCAGCCTGAGCAGCTTTTCATCGTCCATACTCATCCCGTATCTTCTCCTTGATGCATTTGTTCCGTACCTTTGGATATTCGCCGTGAAGGGCCGAAGTCCTGCACCGGAAAAGCCGCACTCACCGGTGTAAATTTTCCCTTCCCGACCGAGCTGAACATTGACATTAAGATAGGAATCGTTTACTATTGACGGGTATGCTTGAAGTGGAGGAATCGATGATGAAGATATCCCTTAAAAGCTGTGTGCTGGCACTGATGCTGATCGTCCTGACGCTTACCGCCGCGGCCGCGCTGGCGGATGGTTCCGTCAGCGGCACGGTCTGGTTCGACAGGAACGCCGACGGCATCATGGACAGCAGCGAAAAGGGCCTGAACGGCGCGGCCCTGACCCTGGAAAAGCAGGAAGAGGACGGCAGCTGGACCGCCGCTGACCAGGCCGCCGTCGACAAAAACGGCGAATTCTCATTTGCGCGTGTCGGGGACGGGACCTGGCGCCTGAAAGCCGAACTGCCCAGGGGCTACATGTTCACCGAGCCCGGCTACGAGAGCGTCATGCTGCCGGCATCCGGCACGGTCTCCTGCAGCAGGCCTTTCACCGCCGACGGCAAAAAGCTCATCATGAACGTGGGCGCGGTCAATACCGCCGGGACTGTCCAGGTCATCGTGTTCGACGACAAGACCGCCAACGGCGGCAGGCTCCTGAGCGAGCCCCTTTTAAGGAACGTGCCTGTCGACCTGGAATACACCGACGGGGATGACACCTTCACGATCGCCTCCGCCGAAACGAACTGGGAAGGTGAGATCAGGTTCACCTCCCTCTCCCCCGCGGATTACCGGCTCAAGGTCACCCTGCCCGAGCCCTATATCCCCGGCCCCATGGGCCAGAAGATCAGCACCTTCTACAACTGCGCGCTCCCCTCTGACAATCAGACGGCTTACACCGATTATTTCCGCCTGAACACTCGGGCCACCGCCGGGATCGGTATCGGCGCGGTCAAGACAGGCTCGCTCACCGGCAGCGTATGGTATGACACCGACGCCAACGGAAAAAAGGACGAGGGCGAAGGCGGCAGGGAAGGCATCGGCATGGTGCTCTACAGCCCCGCCTACGGCCTGACCCGCACCGCGGTGACGGATCCCGACGGCCTGTACCGCTTCATCAACCTGCAGAGCGGTGAATATACCCTCCGGGTGGATCTCGGAGACGATATCATGTACGCGCTGTCGGACACCGCCATCACCGCTCAGGACGGACGGGAAGCCCAGATCACGGTGGATGTGGTCACGGGAGAGACCGCCGAGGCGAACGAGATCGGCGTGATGCCCGACACCGGCATCAAACTGACCGTCTACGAGGACGTGAACGTGAACGGGACCCGGGACGAGGGCGAAAACGCCGTACCGGGCATCCGCTTCAGCTATAAAGCGGACGGGAGCACCGAGCCTGTATCGGCTGTGACGGATGAGACCGGCCGCGCCGCGTTCCACGGTGTCCCGGCGGGCAGCGGGACCGTCACCTGCACCCTCGACGGCGGATGGGCTTTCACCGCGGACATAGGATCGAGCCTCATGGGTGCGAAGACCGCCGTGTACGTGATGGATGCCCCCGTATCCACGGCCTGGGGCCAGTCGTCCGCTTACGAGGTGGGCCTGACCAGAGCGGCCACAGTTACCGGCATGGTGTATGAGGATCCCACCATGCAGGGGCTCTACACCGAGAACGCCGTGCCTCTTGCCGGCTTCACGGTGCAGGTGCTGGACCAGTTCGGCACGGTCTATGACGAAACGCAGACCGACGAAAACGGCGCTTACCTGTTCGACAAGCTCCTGGCCGGGGAATACATGGTGCGTCTGACCTACGCCGATCCCTATATCGGCTGCCCCTACACCGGAGAAACGGATGACGATCATCCCAATCAGATCATCAGGCAGACCATGAGCGCCGGCGACAGCGTATATTTCGCCCTCTATCCCCAGGGGATCGCCTTCCTGGACATGGCCCTCTATCAGGCCGGGAGCGTCAGCGGACAGGTGCTGATGGATCCCGCCTATGAAGCCTTCTCCGGCGGCGCCGCGGGCGTGGAGGGGATCAAAGTGATCCTGCTGGATGCGAACGGGGATCCCGTTTCCGACGTGCTCAGCGACATCACCGGCTCCGACGGCCTGTTCACCGTCAAGGGCGTGATACCCGGCGACTATTATCTGGAATATGCGCTCCCGGATGACGCCATCCTCACCGGCGAAGCGGCCTCGACCCGTACTTCCCTGTTCACCGTGAGCAACGGCGCCGAACTGGAACTGGATGCCATTTACGGCGTCAGGACCGTGGGGATCAGCGGGCGCGTCCACCGGGATGACGCCGGCGTCGCCGCCAAAGTGACCCTCACCGGATCGGACGGCGCCCACACGGCCGAAACGGACGCGGACGGCCGTTACTCCCTCCGGGGACTGATGCCGGACAGGTATGACGTGACGGTGGAGGTCCCGGAAGACTGCATCATCGCCCGCGCCAAGGATGATTTCGTGGAGAAAGTGCTGGACCACGTGACCGGCGGCAGCCTTACCCTCACAGCCGGCACCGGCCTTGACGAGATGGATGTGCTGGTCAGCCTGCCCGCCCGGATCGCGGGAAATATCTATTATGACGCGAACATGAACGGCGTCCGGGACGAAGAGGAGACCCCCGTCGGCGGCCTTCAAGTGACCGTGGACGACGGGCAGACCGCCGTGGAGTATCTGACGGATGACGATGGCCGTTTCGAGACCCCGCTCATGCTGCCGGGCGAATACATGATCCGCATGACCCTCGGCAGCGACGAGATCATCATCGATCAGGAGAAGGGCAGCGACGGCACCTACACCGTCAACGCGGACGTGAAGGGCGGCGAGACCTTCGACGCCGTGTTCCCCGTCCTCAAATACGCCAGCATCACAGGCAGCCTGTGGGATATGGGCGGCAATGACAAGAGCCTCCCGCAGGTGAAGATCTCCCTGCTCAAAGATGGTAAACCCACCGGTACCGTGATCACCACGAAGGCCAGGTATTCTTTCAGCAAGCTCTATCCCGGCGAATACAGCCTGAAGGCCGAGCTGCCCGAGGGATACCTTTACGCCCGCGCGGAGGATACCGCCGACAGGACCAGCGTGATCCTGGAAGGCGTACCCTCCGCCATCGAAGTGAGCATGGGCAGCGAGCTTGACGGCATGGACATCGGCATCGGCAAGATGGGCAGTATCGGCGACTTCGTGTGGCTGGACGAGAACGGCAACGGCCTCCAGGATATCGGCGAGCCCGGGATCCCCGAGATCACCGTGGAGTTCTACCAGCACGACCGTTTGATCGCGTCCGCCAAGACGGATGTGTACGGCTGCTGGCGCCTCGATGATCTGTATCCCGGCAGATATGAGGTGAGGGTCACCGCGCCCCGGGAAGTGCGCTCCACGATAAGGAACGATGAGTTCCCCATGGTGAACAGCATCCTGCCCGAGAACCAGGACGGCACGATCATCGCCGAGGACATCTATGTGCCCAGCGGCGTCGTGGATCTCAACTGTGACTTCGGCTTCGTGCTGAGAAACGAAGGCATCTATCCTGCCGAAATGGACCTGATCCCCACGAAGGACTGGACGCCCTACACCCAGAGAAGACGCTGATCCGCAAAGAATAAAAACAGGCGTGCCGATCCGGAGAAGGATGCTCATAGGAAAAGATCAGCTCAGAAACGATCCGGGCATCTGTCTGACATGATCGGCAAAAGGAGACCCGGTCTGTGATCATAACAGACCGGGCCTTTCTTTATTTCGGCAGATCGAGATCTGATCTGCCGTCTCCCCGTGAAAAAAACTTACGGTATCATCCTTCGCTTCTCCCGCGGCGTCTGCGCGGATGCGCTCACGCGCCGGCACCGGACCCCTTCCGGATATGCGCTGTTGTCATAGCTCTCAAAGAGCCTTGTGCCTGCGGCAGTCTTGCCCACGCAGGGAGACCCGCTGATGAGGATCAGCTTCTTTTTTATCGTTCGGCTTTCTCCTTCGCTGTGAATCTGAACAGCGGATCGCCGTTTTCTTCTGTGCCGT
>CADCQZ010000240.1 GCA_902803675.1 uncultured Eubacteriales bacterium | reverse complement strand
TCTTTCTCCGCGATGGCCTTGAGGCAGCCGAAGGACTCAAGATGCCACGTGGCGCGCGGGTCGTCCTTCGCGTCCCCCATGGCGGCACAGCGGAACCCGCCTGCCACGGCGGCTTCCACGCCCGCGTGGGCGTCCTCCACCACCACGCAGTCCTTCGCTTCCAGCTTCAGCCCCTCCGCGGCCTTGAGGAACACCTCGGGATGGGGCTTGGAGTGGGTGATGCAGTTGCCGTCCGCCACCGTGTCAAAAAAACCTTTGAGCCCGATCCTCTCCAGGATGAAGGGCGTGTTTTTGCTGGAGGATCCGATGGCCAGCTTCAGCCCCATTTTTCTCAGGGCGTTCAGGGTGCCGCGCACCTCGTCGGACAGGTCCTTTTCGCTCATTTGGGCCAGCAGCTGCCGGTAGGTATCGTTCTTTTCCGCGGCGAACGCGTTCTTTTCGTCGTCGGTGTAGGCGCGGTCGGCCTTTTCCAGGATGATGTTCAGGCTGTCCATGCGGCTCACGCCGCGCAGCAGGCCGTTGCGCTCCCGGTCAAAGGGGATGTTCAGCCGGTCGGCCAGGGCCTTCCAGGCCAGGTAATGGTACTCGTCGGTGGAGCAGATCACGCCGTCAAGATCGAATATGATGCCTTTCATGTCACATCACCCTTAACCTTTCTTTTTCATCACGATGAAGCTCTGGGGCGGCAGGGGCCCATCCGCCGCGGCGCCGCCGATATCGAATATTTTTTCATACCCCGCCGTGTCCACGGGCATGGGCTTTTCCTCCCCCGCGGGGTTGATCACAAGGAGCAGTCCGCCCCGGCGGTAGGCGAAGGCCTCACCGGGCACCGTGTGCACCGGCTCAAAGAGGGCGTCGGCCTGCAGGTCTTCCTCCCGGTGCCTCAGGGCGGTGAGAGCGCGCACGCAGTTGAGCAGGGAAGCGGGATCCGCCTCCTGATCCGCCACGGTGGGGGCGTCATCGGCGGGATCCACCGGCAGGTACAGGCTGTCCGCGCAGCCTTCGGAGAAGCCCAGGTTCTTGCCCGGGGCCCACTGCATGGGGGTGCGGGACCCGGTGCGGAAATAGCCGCCCTCCTTGGTGGGCAGCTGCTGATACCGCATGCCGATCTCGTCCCCGTAGTACAGGAAGGGCACGCCCGGCATGGTGAACAGGAAGGCGTAGGCCAGCTTCAGCTCCGCCATGTCCATGTTGTACCGGGGGCGGAGGGTGTCGTGGTTGCAGGTGATCAGGCTGATATAGCCCAGGTCCCGGGTGTCCTCATACCAGGGCATGTATTCCTTCAGGAAGGGGAGGATGTCGTGGGGGGAGTCCTTTTTGAAATACGTCCGGTCCGGGGCGCCGTCCCCTTCGTGGCAGCAGTATTCCCGCATCAGGTGGGCGTAGCCGTTGCCGCCGTGGTTCAGGTAAAAGTCCATGTCGTAGCCCGCCCGCAGCGAAAGGGGCGGGGCGCTCCACTCGGCCACCATGGCGGCGTCCGGATACTCTTTTTCCAGCATGGCGCGCACGTCCCGCCAGATCATGGAGGTGTAGGTCTTCTTCTCGTCGTCGTATTTCACCAGGGAGTCCGCCATGTCCACCCGGAAGCCGTCGCAGCCGTGGTCCAGCCAGAAGCGCATCACATCCTTGATGGCCTCCCGGGTCTTCACCGCGTCGGGATGATCGTGCGGCAGCTGCCAGCTCTCCTCCAACCGGCCGAAGCCGTAGTTGAGGGCCGGCTGGCACTTGAAGAAGTTGAGCAGGTAGGTGCCGTTCCGGTCGGACTCACCGCCGATATAGGGAATGTTCCTGCAGCCCTGGAAGCAGTGGCTCGTCCACACGTACCGGTTGGAATATTCGTTGTGTTCCGCTTTTTTGCTCTCCAGGAACCAGGCGTGTTCCTCGCTGGTGTGGCCGGGCACCAGGTCCAGCAGCACCCGGATGCCGCGCCTGTGGGCCTCCCCGAAGAGGCGGTACAGGTCCTGATTGGTGCCGTAGCGGGGCGCGGTCTTTTTATAGTCCCGTACATCGTATCCGGCGTCCTTAAAGGGGGAGTCGAAGCAGGGATTGATCCACAGGGCGCCGCAGCCCAGGGACTTGATGTAATCCAGCTTCTCGATGATGCCGTTGAAGTCGCCGATGCCGTCGGCGTTGGTGTCGTAAAAGCTCTGGGGATAGATCTCGTAAAACACGGTGTCCTTCAGCCATTTGGCGGGCATGGGTCGATCACCTCATTCTTTGATTGATGGGGCCTCTTACCCGCATGATAGTGTTTTTTTAAGGCCCTGTCAACTGATACTTGCCTTTGGATATACGGGGGAACGCTTTTGCGGGAATGGTCCCCGGATTGCGCATTTTTTGCGCTGAACGGCTTAACCGGGGAAGATGATGTAGACAATCGGGGAAAAATTGAGTATAATATCTTCATTCCTAAACCATACTGTTCGTTTTTTGGCGGCATCATATCATATTGGTCAGGTAAAACGTTTTCCGGCAAATGGAAACTTCTTATATAAGAGGGGGGAGATCGGTTGAGCGCCACACAGGTCAGGAAGTCCTCCTGGCAGCGCTGGGCCATTTACATGAGGCGGTACGGCACGCTGTACCTGCTGCTTCTGGTGCCCATCGCGTTCTTCATCGTGTTCCGGTACACGCCCATGGCCTATATCCTGATGGCCTTCAAGAAGAACAACATCATCAAGCCGCCGTGGCAGGTGGACTGGGCCAAGAACAACGGTTTTGAGTGGTTCATCAAGGCCTTCAGGGATCAGCAGTTCATCCGGGCCCTGTGGAACACCATCAAATTGAACCTGCTGGACCTGGTGTGCGGCTTCCCCATGCCCATCATCATGGCCCTGCTGCTCAACGAGCTGAGCTTCAAGCGCTTCAAGAAATTCACCCAGACGGTGCTGTACCTGCCTCACTTCCTGAGCTGGATCATCATTTCCGGCCTGGCGCTGCGCCTGCTGGCGGACAATGACGGCCTGTTCAACATCATCTACAAGCGCATGACAGGCAACCCGGACGCGGTGATGCCGTTCCTGTCCAAGCCCAACTGGTGGACGGGAACCTACATCGCCCTGGGCATCTGGAAGGAGGCCGGCTGGGGCACCATCATCTATCTGGCGGCTCTCACCGGCATCAGTCCGGAGCTCTACGAGGCCGCGGCTGTGGACGGCGCGGGCCGGTTCCGCCGCATGTGGCACGTGACGCTGCCG
>CADCQZ010000239.1 GCA_902803675.1 uncultured Eubacteriales bacterium | reverse complement strand
TCTTGAAGCTGTTGGTCAGCGTCAGGAACAGGGAGATGGTGAAGGCGTTGGCCATAAGCGGAATCTGAATCCGGGTGATGCGGGTCCAGTACTTGGCGCCGTCCACCTCCGCCGCTTCCATAACGGAGCGGGAGATGCCCTGGATGGCCGCCACGTAGATCAGCATGATGTAGCCGGCGTACTGCCAGGTGTTCACGGTCACCAGGGTGATCATGGCCGTGTCCTTGTTGGAGATCAGGGATTTGCTCAGGGTGGCCCATCCCAGGGTCTGGCCGATGGTGGGCAGGATGTTGGAGAAAATGAACTGCCACACCAGGCCCAGCACGATGCCGCCGATCAGGTTGGGCACGAAGAAGCCGGCGCGGTACACGTTCCGGCCCCGGATCTCACTTGTGACAAGGAGCGAGATGATGAAGGCCACCACGTTGACCGTGATGATGTTGAGCACGGTGAACAGAAGGGTGACCAGGAAGGAGTGCAGGAAGCCCGGCTCCTGGAAGATGGCCCGGTAGTTCTCCAGGCCCACCACCTTGTTGACCACACCGGTGCCCTGCCAGTCCGTGAAGGAGTAGTAGATACCGAATATGAAAGGAATGATGATCACCATCAGGAAGGCGATCAGCGTCGGCACCAGGAACAAAAATTCCGTCAGCTTCCGCTTTTGTCTGCTGGTCATGTAGTCCCTCCCCCCGCCGCGGGCCTTTGAAGGCCGCGGCACAAAATCAGCAGCGGGTATCAAAAGGGGATGGCGCCGGGCAGGAGACCTGACGCCATCCCCTCACAGGGTCGATATGATTACTTGGCGATGCCGGCGATGGCGTCCTTCATCATGACTTCGAAGGTGTCCACGTCGATAGCCTTGGAGGCCAGCAGCTCGTAGATCGGGCCCAGGGTGCCCATGCCGAACCCGCCGGGCAGCTTGTACTGCTGCCAGTCATAGGTCTTGCCGGCGGCGTTCCAATCCATGACGGACTTGGACAGCGGGGTGGCGGGAGACAGGGTCACGCAGGTGAAGGCGGGCACCATGGCAGCCTTGTTGACCATGTAGTCGGCGCCCTCATCGGAGGTGGCCAGGAAGTTCAGGTAAGCGATGGCTTCGTCCACGTTGCCGTTGGCGTTGACCACGTACCAGGAAGGAGGATTGACCAGGATGCCGTCGGTGTCCTCATGCAGGAAGGCATGGGGCGCGTAGGCGATCTCGAAGTCGGGGTTCATCGCGGCCAGGGAGGGATCCATCCAGTTGCCCTGATGATAGAAGGCGGCCTTGCCGTTGGCGAAAGCGGCCAGCTGGCTGTCCTGAGTGCCGTTGAGCAGCATGTCGGGATCGCTGTACTTGAAGATCAGGTCCACATACTGGCAGTACTGATGGAAGCGCTCCTCATCCACCTTGCCCTCGAGCACCATGTCGATGTAGGTGGTGTCGTTGCGCTCGTTGCCCACGGTGAGGTACACGTTGAAGTTGTGCAGACCGGTCACCCAGGTCATGCCGGTGGTGGTGCCGGCCACCATGGAGACGACCATGTCCAGGCCCAGCTCAGCCTTCATGCTGTCCAGCTTCTCGAAAGCGGCGGCATAGGCGTCAAAGTTGGTCAGGGTAGCGGGATCGATGCCGGCCTTGTCCAGGATGGACTTGTTGTAGGCCAGGCCGTAGCCTTCCACGGCCACGGGGAAGCCCACGACCTTGCCGTCCGCAATGTAGGCGGCGGCGGTATAGTTGGTCCAGTCGGCGCCGGCCTGGTCGGCGATCTTGTCCTTCCAGAGCTCATAGCCGCTGGGGCCTTCGATGACGAAGATGTCAGGCTCACGGCCGGACTGCATCTCGGCCTTGAGGACGGTGTTGTAGTCGGAAGAACCGCCGCCGGTGATGACCTTGACGGGCACGCCGGTCTTGGCTTCATACACCTTGGCGAACTCTTCCATCTGGGCGGTGATCTCCACCTTGTTCTGGCAGATCACGATGTCGGCCAGAGCGGCGGTGGCGGTCAGCATCAGGGCCAGCGCCAGTACGAGAGCAACGATCTTTTTCATAGGGTCTCCTCCTTAAAATTTATCCGCGGCAAGGCCGCAGGAGTTTTAAAACGGATCCTTCCGTTTTAAAGACGAGTGATGGCCGGCTCCTCAGGCCGGTTCG
This sequence comes from uncultured Eubacteriales bacterium, assembly GCA_902803675.1. The sequence continues at coordinate 3,714 of CADCQZ010000239.1, read as the reverse complement.
GTCATTTTGGCAAAGAGATTTTACATGACAGGGCATTATTTGTCAAGTGAAACAAAATTGATCGCCGGTGATATCGCAATTTGCCTAAAAAAACCGCCGCTGCCCGAAGATCTGCCCGGTCGGCGCCCTCAGGCGGGACCGTTTCCTTTTTCCCCTCCCGCGGCTTGCCACGGCCGCCGCAACGTGATAAACTGTTTTTCAGCGTTCCTTCATCCGACCCTACAGACGCGGCGAAAGGCAGTCAACATGACGATCAGCAAAGCGGCGATGCCCGACATAGAGACCGATGATATCCGACAGCGCCACCGCCTGATCTTCGCGATCATGCTGCCGGCCCTGGCGGAAAACCTGCTGTCCTCCCTGGTATCCCTGGCGGACACCGCCATGGTGAGCGTGGTGGGCGACGCGGCCATATCCGCCGTGGGCCTGGTGACGCAGCCCCGGTTCATCGTGTTCAGCGCGTTCTACGCCCTGGGCACGGGGGCCAGCGCCCTCATCGCCCGCTCCAAGGGCAAGGACGACCGCAGGGAGGCCTGCACGGCGCTCACGCAGAGCGTGCTGATGTGCCTGGCGATCAGCGCCCTCATGTGTCTTGTGATGATCTTCTGGTCCGAGGGCCTCATCCGCTTCATCGCCGGGGCCAATATCGCCGAAGACACGATCCAGATGGCCCTCACCTATTTCAGGATCCAGATCTGGGGCTTTCCCTCCCTGGGCCTGACCGCCATCATCAACGGCGCCCTAAGGGGCACGGGCAACACCCGGGCCGCCTTCACCAGCAACGCCGTGGCCAATGTCGTCAACGTGGTGCTCAACTACCTTTTGATCGCCGGCAATCTCGGCTTCCCCCGCATGGAGGTGGCCGGCGCCAGCCTGGCCACGGTGATCGGCCAGTGCGCGGGCCTGGTGGTGAGCCTGAGCATCGTGTGCCGCAAAAAAGAGTTCCTCTATATCCGCCTGGGCGGCCCGATGAAGCCGAACGGGCCGATGCTCAAACGCATCTGGCGCATCGGCTTCCCCTCCCTCATCGAGCAGGTGATCATGCGGGTGGGCATCATGGCCTTCACCATCATCGTCACCTCCCTGGGGGACGATCCCTACACCGCCCACATCATCGCCATGAACATCCAGTCCCTGTCCTTCACCACGGGCATGGCCTTCGGCACCTCGTCCATGACCCTGACGGGCCAGAGCCTGGGCCGCTCCCGGGCGGACCTGGCCCGGTGGTACACGGCCCGGTCCAACGCCCTGGGCTATATCGTCAGTTTCCTGGTGGCGGCCCTGCTGTTCTTCGGCGGCACGTTCCTGGCGGGCCTTTTCACCCAGAGCCTCCACATCCAGATGCTGGCCGGCGGGGTGCTCAGGATCATCGCCCTGGCGAACCCCACCAGCAACGCCCGCTTCGTGTACAACAACGCCCTGAGAGGCGCCGGGGACGCCCGGTTCACCGCCGTGAACACCTTCGTGGGCATCCTGCTCATCCGTCCCCTGGTGGCGGCCCTGCTGGTGTACGTGTTCCCCATCGGCCTGACCGGCGTGTGGATCGCCCTCATCTCCGACGCGGTCATCTGCTTCTTCCTGGCCCGGATCCGCTGGCAGCGGGGCAAATGGGCCCTCATCCAGGTGTGATATCCCGCATATCAAAAGAGCGCTCCTTAAAACGGGAACGCTCTTTTGATATGACTTCTTTACCGGCGCGATGGGCCGATGGCCCGGCTTTACACGGCCTCGAAATAGAGGATCATGACGGTCTCCTCGTCCAGCGCGTTGGTGATGGACAGGGTGCCGTTGTCGTTGAGCTCCACGATGACCTCCTCGCCCTCGTGGGTGCCCACCAGCACGCCGTCGGTGAAGCTGGTCTCCAGCTCGGTCACCGTGCCGTCCTCACCGTCGTTGGCCATAGTCATTTTGCCTTTCTCGATAGTCAGGGTCATGCCCTGGCCCATCATCTCGGCGGGGATGGTCACGCCGCCCATGGCCACGGTGGTCAGGCGCCAGGTGCCGATCATATCCTCCTCGCTCTGGGCGGGAATGGGGCTGGGCAGCGCTTCCACCTGGGTCTGCTCACGGCCGAACACCATGCCCATGCCTTCCATATCGGCCACCAGCTGGCCCGCCTCGTTGAGGACGAACACCACGGTGACGCCCGTGTCGTCGGTCACGGACAGGCCGTTCTCCGTCAGCTTCCAGGTGCCGTGGCCTTCCTCGGCGGTATCGCCGTAGGCGGAGACGTTGAGCACCGTGCCGTCCTCATTGACGGTCATGGTCATGTTCATGCCCAGGTCGGACGGGTTCATGCCCGCGTCGCCCATCTTCATTTCCACCAGGTACCAGTCACCCAGGTAGTCCGCGGCGTCCTCGGCCGTCACAGCCAGCATCGCGCAGGCCATCATCAGGGCCAGCATCACGCAGAAAAGCTTTTTCATAGGGGATCTCCTTCCGATTTCGATTGATGTATGCGAAGGGCCCGGAAGCCCGTCGGCATCCCATGCGGATATACGGTGTTTTGGGGATTATACCACAGCGGCGCCGGATTGCAAAGGGGTCGCCGCAAAAACCGCCTTTTCGGGCGGGGCGGGCCGCCCGCGTCACAGCACCTTCTGCAGGAAATCCCGGGTGCGCGCTTCTTTGGGCGATTCGAACACCTCCCGGGGCGTGCCCTCCTCCACGATGCGGCCCTCGTCCATGAACACCAGCCGGTCCCCCACCTCCCGGGCGAAGCCCATCTCGTGGGTGACCACCACCATGGTCATGCCGGCGGAGGCCAGGCGCTTCATCACCTCCAGCACCTCGCCCACCATCTCCGGGTCCAGGGCGGAGGTCGGCTCGTCAAAGAGCATCACTTCAGGCTCCATGCACAGCGCCCGCACGATGGCGATGCGCTGCTTCTGCCCGCCGGAGAGCTGGCGGGGATAGGCGTTCGCCCGCGTCTCCAGATTGACCCGCCTGAGCAGCTCCATGGCCTTGCCCTCGGCCTCGGCCTGGGACTTTTTGAGCAGCTTCATCGGCGCGATGGTCATGTTGCGCAGCACGGTCATATGGGGGAACAGGTTGAAGTGCTGGAACACCATGCCCATCTTCTGCCGGTGGATGTTGATGTTCACCTTGGGGTCGGTAATGTCCACGCCCTCAAAACAGATGGTTCCCTTGGTGGGCAGCTCCAGCAGGTTCAGGCAGCGCAGGAAGGTGCTTTTGCCGCTTCCGGAGGGGCCGATGACCACCACCACCTCGCCCTTGTGAATGTCCACGGTCACGCCGCGCAGGGCTTTCAGTTCGCCATCGTTGAAATGCTTTTCCAAATCCTTGACGGATATAATCACATCAGTGGTCACTGTTGCGCAGCCTCCTTTCCAGCTTGCCGATGAGGGTGGTCAGCGTCAGCGTGACCAGCACATACAGGAAACCGGACACGATGTAGGGCGTGAACGCGGAGTAGGTGCGGGAACGGATGTAGTCACCCGCTTTCGTAAGCTCGGTCACGGCGATGTAGGAGAGGACGGAGGTTTCTTTGATCAGCGCGATGAACTCATTGCACATGGCGGGCAGGGCGGATTTGGCCGCCTGGGGCAGCACGATATACATCATCGTGCGGACGCCCGACAGGCCCAGGGAACGGCCCGCTTCCGTCTGGCCCTTTTCCACGCTCATGATGCCGCCGCGCACGATTTCCGCCACGTAAGCCGCGCTGTTCAGGCCGCAGGCGATCACGCCGAT
>CADCQZ010000238.1 GCA_902803675.1 uncultured Eubacteriales bacterium | reverse complement strand
CCGCCGGAAAACTGATGCGGATATTCTCCGCCGCGGTCCCGCGGGATGCCGACCATTTCCAGCATGCTGCCGGCTTTTTCAACCGCTTCCTTTTTGCCGCACTTCTCGTGCAGGCGGATGACCTCCGCAATCTGGTTTTCCACCGTTTTGGTGGGGTTCAGGCTGGTCATGGGATCCTGGAAAATCATGGAGACCACGTTTCCGCGGATGGACTCCATCTGCTTTTCGCTGAGCTTTCCGATATCCTCTCCCTTGATCCGGACCGTTCCCTTCACAACCCCGGGAGGGGAGGGAATCAGCCGCAGAATGGACAGGCCGGTGGTGGTTTTTCCCGCTCCGGTTTCACCCACCAGGCCGATGGTTTCTCCGCGGCCCAGCTTCAGGGAGACGCCGTTCAGGGCGTGGACCACCTCGCCGTCCACATGGTATTCCACCCGCAGATCCTCGATCTCCAGCGCGTAATTTTTCTGTTCAGACATCTTGCAATTCCTCCTCAGCGCAGCCGGGGATCCAGCGCGTCACGCAGCCCGTCGCCCAGCAGATTCAGGGACAGGATGGTGGTCATGATGGCCAGACCCGGGAAAATGGTCAGATAGGTATGCTCGCGCATGTAGGAACGGGAGCTGGACAGCAGCGCGCCCCATTCCGGCTTCGGCGCCGATACGCCGAGGCCCAGGAAGCTCAGTCCGGAGATGGTCAGGATGGTGGTCGCGATGCTCAGAGTAAACTGAACCAGCACCGGGGCCAGACAGTTGGGCAGGATATGCTGCACGATGATGGTGGACGTTTTCGCGCCGATGGCCCGGGCGGCCTCGACGTGCTCGCTGCCCCGCTGGGTCATGACGGAGGACCGCAGCAGACGGCAGTAAATCGGAATATTGGAGATCGCCAGGGCGATGATCAGCGTGAAGGTGCTGGTACCCAGGGCGGCAACCAGGGTGATGGCGAACAGCGTTTCGGGAATTGCCAGCAGGATGTCCGTCAGGCGCATGATCACGCTGTCCGTTTTTCCTCCGAAATACCCGGAGATGGCGCCGAAAAAGCAGCCGATCACGGCGGCCAGCGCCACCGCGGCGAAGCTGATGAACAGGGAGGCCCGGGAGCCGTAGATGATCCGGGCCAGCAGATCCCGGCCCATTTCGTCCGTGCCGAAGAAATGCTTTTCACTGGGCCCCTGCAGCAGCTCGTTATAGTTCTGACCGATGACGTCCCTGTCATAGTCGTAGATCACGCCCGCCAGCAGCGCCAGCGCGAAGAGCACCGTAACGATGGCCAGGCCGATCATGGCGCCTTTGTTCTTCCGGAGACGCTTCCAGGTTTCGGCGAGCATGCTTCTCTGCCGGAATTCATTCTTTTCCATTCCTGCACACCTCCTCACTGGTACTGGCTCTTGATCCGCGGATCAATGAACGCATACAGGATATCCACGATCAGGTTGACCAGAGAGAAGCAGACGGAGAAGATGATGATGCAGCCCAGCACGACCGGCGTATTCCGGCTCTGGATGGACTGAACCAGCAGCCGGCCGATCCCCGGCCAGCTGAACACGGTTTCGCAGATCACCGCGCCGGCCAGCAGACCGCCGATCCGCAGGCCGATCACCGTCACGGTGGGGATCATGGCGTTGGGCACGGCATGGCGCAGAATCACGTTCCGCCGGGACACGCCCTTGGCCCGGGCGGTGCGGATGTAATCCTGCCGGATCACCTCGAGCATGGACGATCGGGTGACCCGGGCCATGGAGGCCATGCTGTTGAATCCCAGCGTCAGCGCCGGCAGAATGATTCCCCGTATGTTATCCACCTGTCCGCTGACCGGGAACCATTTCAGGTTGACAGCGAACACCAGGATCAGAATCAGTCCGAACCAGAACGTGGGGCAGGAGATTCCGATGATGGCTACGAACATGGAGAAGCTGTCGAAGAAGGTATTCTGCTTCACCGCGGCGATGATGCCCAGCGGAAGCGCCAGGATGACCGAAATCAGGCTGGCGGTCAGCGCGAGCTTGATGGTATTCGGGAACCGGGACCAGATTTCGGTGGATACGTTGATCCGGCTCTGGTAGGAGGTTCCCAGATCTCCGTGGAGCAGATTCCAGATATACCGGAAGTACTGCACGATGATGGGATCGTTCAGACCCATTTCATTTCTCAGCTCGTTGACCTGCTCCTCGGTGGCCAGCTCGCCCAGAATCGTCCGGGCGGGATCGCCGGGGGCCAGACTCATGATCAGATAAACGATCAGCGTCACGCCGAGAATGACCGGGATCATGGCCAGCAGCCGCTTTGCAATATACTTAAGCATGCGTTCACTCCCATTCTGAAGGGTGGATCACGGAATAATTCCGGAGATGGACGCTGCCGAAAAGCCCGGAGGCTTTTCGGCAGCGAGAATTGGTTCATGTTTCCCGTTTCCGGGAGGAAGGGGAGGCTCCCCGGAGGATTATTCCGCCCAGGTCCACTCCGCCACGTAGAAGTATCCGTTCGGCAGCACGTTCACATTGTCCACGCCCGCCTTGCTGGCATACAGCTTCTGGTTCTGATACAGGGAGACCTGCGGGCACTGCTCGTTGATCAGGGTGTTGACCTG
>CADCQZ010000237.1 GCA_902803675.1 uncultured Eubacteriales bacterium | reverse complement strand
GAACAGGCGGAGCGCTTCCGTGTAGTCCCGCTTTACGCCGTATCCCATCTGATACATCCAGGCCAGATTGTTGATGGCGGACGGGCTGCCCTGATCCGCGGCCTTCTGATACCAGGCCGCCGCCTGAGCGTGATCCTGCTGCGTCCCCTGACCATGCTGGAAGCACCATCCCAGATGGAGCTGCGCCTGGGCGTGCCCCTGTTCCGCGGCTTTTTGATACCACTCCACCGCCTGAGCCTGATCCTTTTCAATGTCCCGGCCGTAAAAATACTTTTCGCCCAGGGAGCACTGCGCATCGGGATCCCCCCGCGCCGCCGCGTCAAGAAGCGGATCCGCCGCGACCGGAGCCGGAGCCGGCGGATCGGCTGCTTTTTTACGTTTTAAAAACCCAAACATGTCCCGCACTCCAGGATCATCTCCACATGGGGGATCCCGTCCTCCATAAACTCTTCGGAAGTGACATGAAACCCTTCGCGCTCATAAAAACCCGCCGCGTAAGTCTGGGCCTCGATGCGGATCCTTTGAGGGGCCATGCGCTCCCGGATCTCCTTCAGGCCCTTTTTGAGCAGCTCGCCTCCCAGGCCCGTGCCGTGCTTCAGTGTGAGGACACGGCCCATCCGCACCAAGCCCTCATCCTCCCGGAAGGCTCTCAGGCACGCGGTGACCCGGCCGTCCTCCTCACAGAAAACATGGAGGGCTTCTGGGTCCTTCCCGTCGATATCCTGATAGACGCAGCTTTGCTCCACCACGAAGATCTCGCTGCGGGCCCTGAGGATCTCATAGAGCTCCGCCGCGGTCAGCTCCGTGAACCATTTCACTTTCCAGGTCTTCATTCTCCCGATGCTCTCCCCTGTCACGAAGGCCGCTCACAGGAAGTATCTGTCCACGGTCTCCCTCACGGCCCCGGGACCGGCGAGCATCTCTCGGAACATGCGCTCGATCTTATCCCCGATCCCCGCCTCGTACAGATCCGTATAGAAGATGTTCGCGTTGGACAGGATGGGCCTGAGCTGATCCGAAAAGGTCTCCGGCCTGCCGATCACGATATCGGAGAGCCTGTCGTGGATCTCGCCGATCAGCGGATCCGGCGCCAGCTCGTACTGTCCGCCCCGATCATCGATCCCCAGGGCGTAGCGCATGCACCCGGCGATGCCCAGGGGGATGGCCGTGAGGCCTTCCGCGCTGCCGTATCGGTCCTTATACGCCCTGATGGTCCTGCCGAAGCGCACGCCGAAGCCCTGGGTCACATCCGTGCACAGCCTTAAGTTGGTGTCACCCAGGTACCGGTTCGGGAACCGGTCAAAAAACAGCTCATCCGTGAACGCCTTCGGCGATATGATCCCCGGATCGTCGATCACCGGGATCCCCTCGTCATAGGCGGCGGCCCTGCCCATTTTGAGGAGGGCCGGATCCGAAAGGAGATCCGCGAAAAGATCCACTCCCAGCAGCACCCCGATGGGCCCCAGGGCGGAGTGGACGGGATTGAGGCAGGCCGTCACCTTCATCCGCTCGGCCAGGTCCACCGTGGGCCCGTCCGTCATGTAGACCCCCGGGCCCATCTCAAGGGCCGGTCTCCCGTTGGGGAAACGGTCCTCGATCACCAGATACTGCGGCCCCTCGGCATTGACGAAGGGCGCGATATAGGTCCTCTTCGCCGTGACGACAGGCCGCATGCCGCTCACGCCCAGGGCCTCCAGGTCATCCGCGATATCCTCCGACGGCCGGGGCGTGATCTTGTCGATCATGGTCCAGGGGAAGGCCACCCGGTCCTCGTCGCCCACGCAAGTCAGGAAACCGTCGGGAACGAAGCCCCTTATCCGCCATTCCTCCGCCACGGTGAGCACGGAGGACCGAAGCAGGCTCCCGTTGCGGGAGCAGTTGTCCATGGACACCAGGGCGATGGGGCGCGCGCCGGCCTCAAAACGCGCGTACAGCATGGCCGTCACGATGGCGATCACGCTCCGGGCGCGGTCCGGCCCGTTTTCAAGATCCTCCAGGATGAACGGGAAATACGCCCCGTCCGCCTGCCGGAGGGCATAGCCTTTTTCCGTGACGGTGAAAGTGACCATCTGAAGGTCCGGGCAGGTGAAGATCACCTTCAAACGCGCCCATTCCGCCGGTTCATCGGGGCAGGCCTTGACCGTTTCCCCGGCGAAACCCAGCACTTTCATGTCCCTCGTGCCGTCACTTTTCAGGATCACGCTGAGCACCAGGTCGTCATACGGCCGCCACACACGGTCCACGATCTCAGGGTCGAAGCACTCCGCGCAGGTGACGCCCCGGTCCAGCGCTCCTTT
>CADCQZ010000236.1 GCA_902803675.1 uncultured Eubacteriales bacterium | reverse complement strand
CCCCGGGTGCCCAGGTTGATGGCGTACATCACCTCGCTGCCCGCTTTTTTGGCCCAGTCCGTGAACTCATGCAGGCCCACACGGTTGCTTTCCGTGGTGAACCAGGCCAGGTCCAGCCGTTTCGGCCGATCCTCCGCCGGGCCCACGCTGTCCTCCCAATTGAAACCGGACACGAAATTGCCGCCGGGGTAGCGCACCACCGGGACACCGAGCTCGCGCACCTTCTGCATCACGTCGGTCCTGAAGCCCTGCTCATCCGCCAGCGGATGCCCCGGTTCATAGATCCCGCCGTATACCGCCCGGCCCAGGTGCTCGATGAAGCTGCCGTAGATCCGCGGATCGATCCGGCCGATGATGTAATCCCTGTCCAGGATCATGGACGCTTTTTTCATGAGTGTTCCTCCTTCGAACGCCTCAGCCCTTGACGCTGCCTGCTGTCAGGCCGGTGATAAAGGTCTTCTGGGCGCACAGATAAATGATCACGATGGGTACCACAGCCATCACAGCGCCCGGCATCAGCACGTCATACGCGTTCCCGTAGGGCGTGATCGTGGTGCCCATGCCGATGGGAATGGTGAATTTCTTTTCATCCTGCATGATGATCAGCGGCCAGAGCAGGTTGTTCCAGCTGTTCATGCAGCTCAGGATGGTCATGGCGCCGAAGGCGGGGATCAGGATCGGTACCATGATCCGCCAGAAAATGCCGTAATCCGTGCAGCCGTCGATCCTGCCCGCTTCCATCAGTTCCCGGGGGATGCCCAGACAGTACTGCCTGAAGAAAAAGATCATGAAGGGCGGTACCAGATAGGGGACGACAGCGCCGAAATAGGAGTTCATCAGCTTCATCCCGATCATCAGCTGATACATGGGCAGCAGCAGGATCTCGAATGGCAGCATCATCACGATCAGCACCAGGGAAAAGATGAGGCTCTTCCCTTTGAACTCATACATGGCCAGGCCGTATCCCACCAGTGAACTGAAAAACAGGCCGATACCGGTCTGCATCACCATGATGATCGCGCTGGACTTGTACCAGTGCCAGTATACACCATCCCGGTAAGTATTTAAAGCCGTATAGTTGTTGAATGATGAGATCCCGGGGTCGAACCTGAGCGTCAGGCCGTAGCGCATCATCTCGGTACCGGGCTTCAGGGAACTCATAAACATGAAAGCGAAGGGCACCATCGCGAATATGGCCACCAGGATCATCAGGCCGGTCGCCAGTACGCTGAGCACGATCCGCTTTTTTCCTTCGATCTTATTGGAAGCCATGTCAATCCTCCTTCTTGAAGAACCCCATCAGGATGAGCTGGATGAGGTTCACCACGATCACCAGGGCCAGCAGCGTCAGGCCCACGGCGGAGGCAAGGCCGAAATTGTTTTTCTTGAAACCCACCATATACATGTAACCCACGATGGTACGTCCCACACCGCCGGCATTGTTCTGCTGCCAGAGGGCGACGGATTCGGTGAACATGCTGAAGCCGCCCAGCACAGTGATGGTAATGACGGAGATCAGCACCGGTTTGATGCCCGGCAGGGTCACATGGATGAATTTCTGGATGGCGTTCGCACCGTCGATCTGGGCGGCTTCGTAATAATCCGTCGGGATGGCCTGCAGCCCTGACAGATAATACACGATATTGACGCCGTTCCAGCGCCACAGCGTCAGCAGGATCAACACGAAGTTGCCGGATCCCGCGTAACTCAGCCATTTGATGGGGTTCTGCCCCAGAGCGATCATCACGCGGTTCATCGTAGCGGTCTCCAGCGTGCCGAAGGCCAGGCGGAACACGATGCCGGCCACGATGATCGAGGTCAGGGAAGGGATGAAAAACAGGGACTTGAAAAAACTGCTGCCTTTGACCAGGCCGGAATGCAGGATGCTGGCGATCAAAAGCGGAAAGATCGTCAGCACGATCAGGTCCCAGAAAGCGTAGCGCCCGGAGGTCTGCAGCGCCAGGCGGAAGTCGCGGGTGTCCAGCTTCATATAGTTTTTGAGGCCGATGAACTCCCGGTGATTGGGCCCGTCGATCTTCTGGAAGCTCATGATCACCGTCATGATCAGCGGATACAGATAGACCACCGCGAAAAAGAGGATGAACGGCGCGACGAGCACATACGGGACGAACCGGGGATCATTCAGGAAATTTCTCCTGTGCTTCAGAGGCGGTCGTTTCACGGATGCGTTTTGCATTTTCCTCGTTCTCCATTCTGCATTGATCGGGAGTGGTGCCGGGCACTGCGGCGCGCGATCCCGCGTTGGGAGGGCAGGGCGAAAAATGCGGTCTTCGTACGTAAAGCCGGAGAGGCTTGCGCCCCTCCGGCTGTTTGACTGTTTCAGATCACTCGATGGCGCTGCGCAGCTCTTCGGCGCAGTCCTTGACGATCTGCTCCGGATCATCCAGCAGCTCCACCAGCCGGTAAGCCATCTGGGTCTTCACGATATCCGAAGCGGTGGGGAAGAACTCGGAAATGCAGGTGTCGGGGATGTCGTCAAGCACTCCGGACAGCACGGCGAAGATATCCTGATCGTAGTAATCGAAGAACGCGTTGGGCTCTTTCATCTCCTCGGACCCGTAGACGTCCTTCAGGATCGGGTCGAAGCCGCAGATCTTCCAGGTGGTGACGCAGCCGTCGAAGGACAGGCAGGCATAGGCCAGGAATTCCTTGGCGATGTCCACATTGGCGCTGGAGGCGACCACCGCGGTGCCGGTACCGCCCATCTGAGCGGATTTATGACCGCCGTCGGGCCACAGGGGCATCGGGGCTACCTTCATCTTGCCCTTCAGGTCGGGCATATAGTTGGTGAAGCGATCCAGGTACCAGAAGGGCATGCTCACGGACGCGCAGTTGCCGCCGTTCATCCAGCCCCAGAATTCCTCGGAATGGGTGTTGCCGCCGGGGCAGGCCATCGCGGTGCCGTCATCCAGCATGGACTTCATGAACTTCAGCGTCTCAAGCACCACGGGTTCGTCCATCCGGACCGTGCCGTCGGGAGCGAGCCAGTCGCCGCCGTGCTGGTTCACGATGGGATAGATGCTCCAGCAGTCGGCGCTCTCCCAGACGATCATGGGCTTGCCCGTCTTTTCCAGCAGCACCTTGCCGGCCTCATGGAAATCATCCCAGGTCTTGATGGCGGTGTAGTCGATGCCGGCTTCCTCCAGAAGCGCGGTGTTGTAGAACAGCACGGTGGCGCCGATGTGATGATCGATGCCGTAGAACTTGCCGTCCTTGGCGTAGTTGTTCAGGCGGCTCATGACCAGATGGTCCTCGATGGGCTCCACGTACTCGTTCATCGGGGCCAGACCGATATCGCCCTTGAGGTAGTTGGCGAATTTGTTGATCTCGATATCCACCAGGTCGGGCGCGCCTTCGCCGCTCTGCAGCGCGATGGTCAGCTTGTCATGCATCTCTTCATAGGGCATGACCTGGTAATCGATCGCGATCTTCGGCTTGGAGGGATCGGCGTTCCATTTCTCTTCCATGTTCTTGTACAGGTCGGTATGGAGCGCCTGGAAGGTCCACAACGTCAGCTGGACAGGTTCCGCTTCCGCTATCGCGGCGCCGATGCTCAGCACCATGATGAGGGAAAGTAAGATCGCCAACAGTTTCTTCATGTTGCATCCTCCTTTTGTTATGTGGTATAATTTTTGCCGGATTATCGTTAATCCGTACCGCTGCTATTATGTTAACGTTAATCAAGCGGAATGTCAAGCCTTTTTTTCATTTTGATGATCTTTGGTTTGATCTTTATAAAATTGCAATCCCGGCTGTTTCTGTGATATAATCATTTAATACCATGACCGAGAGGGAAAGAGATGGGCGTTTCACGGATCACGTTAAAAGACATTGCGGAAGCCTGCAATTATACCGTCAATACCGTTTCCCGGGCCCTGCGGGACGATCCGCGGCTGCCGGAAGCGACCCGCGCGAAGATCCGGCAGGAGGCCCTGCGGCTGGGATACATCCGCAATTCCCTGGCGTCCACGCTGCGCTCCGGGAAGAGCGGCAATGTGGCCGTGATCGTGAACGATATCCACAACCTGCATTTCTGCAACATGCTCAGCCGGATCGACGTGGAACTGCGCCGGGCCGGTTACAACATGATGGTGCTGTGCATGCAGCTCAATGAGGAGCTGGGGGAGCAGCTGATCCACTCCGCCATCTCCCAGTCTGTGGACGGCATCCTGTATTTCCCGTACATGAACAACCGCTCCCACATCGAATACATGGAAAAGAACCACGTCCCCTTCGTGCTGCTGGACAGGCGCATCCAGGGGACGGTGACGGACAACGCCCGCTGCGACGACGTGCGGGGCGGCGAGATAGCCGGCGAGCACCTGGCGCGGCTGGGGCATCGGCGGTTCCTGTTCCTTTCCGGTGTGGATCAGTCCAGCTCGCAGATCGACCGTCTGGACGGTTTCCGGCGGGCCATGAAGGCCTGCGGCATCCCGGAAAGCGGTGTGCGCATCGTTCCGGGCGACACGGTGGAGGAGGCTCTGGCGGAAGGGCGGATCGGCGAACTGCTGTTCCCGATGGACTATACGGCCATCATCTCCTTCCGGGATGAGGTGAGCTATCCCGTGATGCTCGCCCTGGGGGAGAGGGGAGTGGCCATCCCGGGCGATGTCTCCATCGTCAGCTTCGATCATCTGCGGGGCGAGATCCCGTACCTGCCCAGGCTCACCAGCATCTACGCCGACAACGACAACGTGGCGGCCCAGGGCGTGCGCCTGCTTTTGAACCGTATCGGCAGCAGGGAACTGCCGCCTCAGATCACCGTACTGCCCGTCAGGCTCTACGATGAGGGCACCACCGCGCCGCCGAAGGCATGATACGGCGGCCGCGATCGATATCGGCACAAAAAACAGCGCTTTTTCGGCGCTGTTTTTTGTGTGACCGGGATGGGAACGGCGCTATTTTATCCCGTCCAGGGCTTTGCGCACCTCGTTCAGGGACAGATCGAGCCGTTCCGCCAGGGCGGCCAGATCGTCGTATTCCGCTTTCCTGCGGGTCACGCCCATGCCGGAAGCGGTCTTCACCCGGACAGGCCCGAGGGGAGTCTCGACCGTGCTGATCTCACGGGCCAGCACGTACCGGTCCATATCCATGCGGCGGATGCCCAGGGTGGCAGTGTGCTTCATGATGACGCCCGCCATCTCGTCCGCGTTTTCGGGGGCGCAGATCACGCTGAGCAGCACGCCCGGGCGGTTTTTCTTCATGCCGATGGACTGGGTGTATACGTCGAAAGCGCCGGCCTTCATGAGTTTTTCCGTGGCAAAGCCGATAGCCTCGCCCGTCATGTCGTCCAGGTTGCACTCCAGGCGCGTCACTTTCTCCCTCCGGCTTTCGCTCTCGCCCAGGAAAGCCCTGACGCAGTTGGCGGCTTCAAAGTCCTTCTTTCCCATGCCGTAACCGATCCTGTCCGTCCGCATCACCGGCCTGTCCCCGAAACCGGAGGCGAAGTGCTTCAGCAGGGCCGCGCCGGTGGGCGTGCACAGCTCTCCCCGGATCCTGCCGCCGTAAATGGGCACATCCTTCAGGATCAGGGCGGTGGCCGGGGCCGGGACCGGCAGGATGCCGTGGGCGCAGCGCACGCTGCCGCAGCCCACGTGGACGGGGGACGCGGCGATCCTCTCCGCGCCGATCATCTCCATCAGCAGGCACACGCCCACCACGTCGGCCACGGCGTCCATCGTGCCCACCTCGTGGAAATGGATCTCCTCCATGCTCTTCCCGTGCACGGCGCTCTCGGCCTCGGCGATCAGGGTGTACACCTTCAGGGCGTCATCCTTCACCCGTTCGGATACGGGAAGTGATGAGATGAGGGCGGCGATGTCCTTCATCGAGGCGTGATGATGTCCGTGGCCGTGTTTGTGATCATGATGATGCCCGTGCTCATGCTCATGTTCATGGTCATGATGATGCTCGTGCTCGTGTTCATGTTCATGGTCATGATCATGCCCATGTTCGTGCTCGTGTACGTCCAGGGATTCTTCTTCCTCCCCGTTCACGGTCACCTTCATATGGGTCCCCGTGATCCCGCATTTCACCGACGGCTCGGCCGTGACGGCCACGCCCGGGATCCCCAGGGAGTTCATCTTTTCCAGAAAGGCATCTTTGTCGTCGATCAGTTCCAGGAGGGCCGCCATCAGCATGTCGCCCGCGGCGCCCATGGCGCATTCCAGGTACAGGGTCTTCATGATCGTTTCCTCCTCGGCTTTCCTGTATTTGACAGTATATCATCCGGCGAAGGCTCAAGTCAACGAATGCGCCCCTTCCGGTGAGCCGTGTCCGGTCTGACGGGCGCATTGATTTTTGCCGGAGTGTACGGTATAATAAAGTGTTGCCGGCCTGTTATCCCGGCACAAGGAGGATCTATGAGCAGAGCAGAAGCTTTTGAACAATACATCACAGCCCTCAAAATGGGCAAAAGGTACTATAACGCCTGTATGGCGAAGGGCGTTTCCCCCTATCCGGCGGTGCTCGAGGAGATGCTGGAGAAGGATCCGGCCGTCGGCACGGAAAAGATCGGCCTGGTGGATATCCCCATGGACCGCATCGTGGGCACCTGGACAGCCGGCAGGAAGGCCGCCTTCGCGGGCAATTTCATGCCTCTTCTGGAGCAGAGCACGGAATTCGGCGGCAAGTGGATCGCCCTGTGCGAGGCGCACCTGGGGGATGAGGGCATCACCGATCCCATCACGTGCATCGAATACATGGGCCTGTTCTACGTACAGGAGGGGAACAAGCGGGTCAGCGTGCTCAAGAGCTACGATTCGCCGAGCATCCCCGGCATCGTGACCCGGATGATCCCCGCCCTGACGGACGACAAGGATGTCCGGCTCTACTATGAATTCATGAAGTTCTACAAGCTCAGCAAGTCCTACGTGCCGGAGTTCACGCAGCTTGGGAGCTTCCAGCGGCTCCAGGCGGAACTGGGGCTGCAGCCCGATCAGGAATGGACCGAGGATATCCGCCATGATTTCGACAACGAGTACCGCCGCTTTGCCCGGATATTCGATCAGCTGAACACCGAGAAGCTCCCGCTGAAGGCCGGGGACTGCCTTTTGTCATTCCTTGAGATCTACACCTACAGCGATATGACCGCGATGCCGGACGACAAGCTGCGCTCGGCCCTGAGCGGCATGTGGGCCGATATCCGCAACCTGTCCAAGGGCCAGCCCATTTCCGTCAGCGCGCAGCCGGAAAAGAAAGAGATGGGCCTGCTCAACCGGATCCTGGGCGCGCCCCGGGTGCAGGCGGCGTTCATCTATTCCCACGATCCGGACAGCTACGCCTGGGCCTCCGCCCATGCCCGGGGGCAGAAATGGATGCAGGAACAACTGGGGGACAGCGTTAAGACCACCGCGCACGTGTGCGGGGATGATCCTGACGCGGCCATCGACGAGGCGGTCGCCGGCGGGGCCAACGTGATCTTCGCCACATCGCCGACCCTCAACGACGCCTGCCGGCGCGCGGCTTCCCGGTATAAGAACGTTTTGATCTACAACTGCTCCCTGTCCATGCCCTATGCCGGGGTCCGCAGCTATTACTGCCGGATCTACGAGGGCAAGTTCATCGCCGGGGCCATCGCGGGCGCGATGCAGGCGGACGGGCGGATCGGCTATGTGGCGAACTATCCCATCATGGGGGTCACGGCGGCGATCAACGCTTTCGCCCTGGGCGCCCGGCTGACCAATCCCCGGTCCGTGATCGACCTGAGGTGGAGCTGCCTGCCGGGGGACCCGGCGGAGGACCTGATCCGCGGCGGCTGCCGGATGATATCCGGCCGTGACGAGGACGGCGCCACCACGTCCCTGGCCGGCGACATGGGGATCTGCCAGGTCGGCCCCGAGGGGCAGCTCACTTCCCTGGCCGCGCCCCGGTGGAAATGGGGGCATTATTACACCCAGACGGTCCGCTCCATCCTGGCTGCCGGGATCGACGGGATGCGGGACGGCAAAAACGCCATCAATGACTGGTGGGGCATGAGCACGGACATGGTGGACGTGGATCTTTCCGACGATCTGCCCGACGGCGTCAGGCGGCTGGCCAATATCCTCAGGGACGGGATCATCAAAGGCGATCTGGATCCCTTCCGCTGCGTGATCCGGGACCGGGCCGGCAGCGTCGTGAACGACGGTACGAAGACCTTCAAGCCGGAAGAGCTCATGCGCCTTGACTGGCTCTGCGACAATGTGGACGGTGTCATCCCCGCTTACGACGATCTTCTGGACCGCTCCAAAGAGTTGGTCAGGCTCCTGGGCATCTACAGGGAGAGCATCCTGCCCCTGCCGGAGGACGTCGTGAAATGAAGATACTGGTGATCGCCGACGAGGAGAGCAAATACCTGTGGGATTATTACCAGCCCGGCAGGCTGAAGGATATCGACTTCATCCTGTCCTGCGGGGATCTCAAACAGGAGTACCTGGAGTTCCTGGTGACCATGGGCAACCGGCCGCTGTATTATGTGCACGGCAACCACGACAAGGGATATGTGGATTTTCCCCCGGAGGGCTGCGAGTGTCTGGACGACGAGCTGGTATGCGTCAAGGGGCTGAGGATCCTGGGCCTCGGCGGCTGTATCCGGTATAACCCCGGGCCTTTCCAGTATACGGAGGAGGAAATGGCCCAGAGGATCAAAAAACTCAGACGCAAGATCAAAAAAGCGGGCGGCGTGGACATCGTGATCACGCACGCCCCGCCCCGGGGGCACGGGGACGCGGACGACAATGCCCACCGGGGATTTGAGTGCTTTTTATCCCTGATCGATGAGTATCATCCGCGGTATCTTCTCCACGGCCATATCCACCCCAGCTACGGGCACGGATATCCCCGGCAGCAGCAGTACGGGGACACCACCATCTTCAACGCGGTGGGCTGGCATGTGCTGGAGATGGATGCGCCCCCAGCGGCGGAAACGAAAAAGAAGCGCTTCCTCTTCTGGTGAGCGCCGGGCGGGCTTTGTGAGCGCGGGAGGATAAAGGCAATGGACATCATCGTGGCCAGCGGCAACGCCGGCAAGATCAGGGAGTACAGGGATATCCTGGCGCCTCTGGGATATCAGGTGTTCTCCTGCCGGGAGAAGGGCGCGGATCCGGACGTGGAAGAGACGGGCGCGACCTTCGAGGAGAACGCGCTCATCAAGGCCCGCGCGATCCATGACAAGCTCCGTACCGCCGTGATCGCCGATGACAGCGGCCTGGAAGTGACGGCTTTGGGCGGGGAGCCGGGCCTCTATTCCGCCCGGTACAAAGGCCTTGAAACGGAACATGAGCGCAGGATGGCGGTGCTGGAGGGCCTGCGCGGCGTATCCGACCGCAGCGCCAGGTTCGTGTGCTGCATCTGCCATATCGACGAAAACGGCAGGGAGTCAACGTTCACCGGTGTCTGGAACGGCACCATCGCGGAGGGGGAGGACGGGACGAACGGCTTCGGTTACGACCCGATATTCATATCGGAGGACAGTGCCGGCCGCACCACCGCCAGCCTGCCGATCTCTTTCAAGGAGAAGTTTTCCCACCGGGCGAAAGCCGTCCGGATGCTGACGGAGTTCCTGCGCGGAGATCAGTAAAGCCAACCTGTACGGGATATGCGAAACGCCTGCCATGCCGATCGGCGATGGCAGGCGTTTTGATATTTCCGGATCATCTCACCAGGAAGATGCGGTATCCCCAGGGCGCGAAAGTGACAGGGCCGGTCACTTTCTTCCCTTCGGTCAGGTCGGTCCACTG
>CADCQZ010000235.1 GCA_902803675.1 uncultured Eubacteriales bacterium | reverse complement strand
TCTCGCGGCCCAGTACGCTCATCATGAAGCAGATGATGATGATCTTGCCGTGGCCCTTCTCGATCATGGCGGGGATGACGGCTTTGGCGCAGATGAAGGGGGCGTTCAGGTCCACGTCGATGACCTTCCTGAAATCCGCGGCGCTCATCTCGGTCATGGGGATGCGGCGGATGATGCCGGCATTGTTGACCAGGATGTCGATGACGCCCACTTCTTCTTTGATCTGTTTGACCAGCGCCTGCACCGCTTCCTCATTGGTGACGTCGCAGACGTAGCCGTGGGCCTTGATCCCCTTTTCCTCATACGCTTTAAGGCCCTTGTTGACCAGGTCCTGATTGATGTCGTTGAACACGATCTCGGCGCCGGCGGCGGCGAAGGCCTCCGCGATGGCGAAACCGATGCCGTAGGACGCGCCGGTGATCCACGCGATCCTGCCCTTCAGGCTGAAAGCATTCATATCCATAAGTCATTCCTCCTTATCTGAGCTCAGTGGTGGGGATGGTGTCCATATCATCGAAGGCCTGGTTCTCGCCGCCCATGGCCCAGATGAAGGTGTAGTTGCTGGTGCCGGCGCCGGCATGGATGCTCCAGGAGGGGGAGATGACCGCCTGCTCGTTGAGCATGACGATGTGTCGGGTCTCCTGCCCCTCGCCCATCATGTGGAACACCACGTTGTTCTCGGGCACCTCAAAGTAGAAATAGACCTCCATGCGGCGCTCGTGGGTGTGGGCCGGCATGGTGTTCCACACGCTGCCGGGCTCCAGCACCGTCATGCCCATGGACAACTGGCAGGTCTTGAGCACGGAGGGATGGATGAACTGGTTGATGACGCGCTTGTTGCTGGTCTCAAGAGCGCCCAGGGGCTTCTTGGCCGCGTCGGCGATCCTGATCAGCCGGTTCTCGTAGGA
Source organism: uncultured Eubacteriales bacterium (assembly GCA_902803675.1). Next base: position 2,131 of record CADCQZ010000235.1, on the reverse strand, counting down.
AGTGTGGGCCGGCGCGGAGACCAGGTAGAATTTCGCGGGCTTTTCGCTGTCCGCGCTCTCAAAGAACACTTCGCGCGCGCCGCGGGTGATGTACAGGCAGTCCTTGTAGTCCAGGTCGTACACCTTGCCGTCCGCCGTGACCCTTCCGGGGCCGCCCACGTTGAACATGCCGCACTCCCGGCGCTCCAGGAAGTATTCCGTGCCGAAATTCTTCCAGATATCGATGCCCTTGTCGATGGATACCTTCTCCGTCACGGGCATGATGCCCAGGGTGACCATCCGGTCCACGTGGCTGTACACCGCGATGACCTCGTCTTTTTCAAAGAGCTTCTCTTTTATGTACTCTTTGCGGGTCTCCTCGGTGGTGTAGCGCCTGAAGTCGCGCTGATTGCAGGAATAGCGGATATCCATATCAAGTTTCCTCCTTATATTACTGCACACCGGTGACTCTGTCGCCGGTGATGCCTTCCATGACCACATCCTCGAGCACCAAATCCCTGACGAACCCGTTGATCACGCCCTGCCGGCACACGGGCCCGGCGCCGTCCGCCATCACGGCCTGGACGGGCTTCGCGTCCTGTTTGAAGGTGAAGCGGCAGTCCTTGAGCAGGACCTTTTCCACCGGTTTTTCCGGCAGGCCCAGGATGTAGGCGGCACAGCCCTCGCAGTCCCGGGCGGTGACGCGCTCGAAAACGATCGTGCCGACGGCGGGCGTGGAGTCGTCCACGGGTTCGGGCTCCCGGCTCTGCACCCAGGGGGCGTGGCCGTCCGGGTCGCAGAAATACAGGCTGTTGACCGCCAGGGGCACCTTCACCCCCTCCATGCGCACGTCCTCGAAGCGGATGTCGTCGATCACCCCATTCCGGCCCCGGCCCCGGCGGGTCTTGATCCTCAGCCCGCGGTCGCTGCCCCGCATGTAGCAGTGGTGCACCCTGACGTGCCTCACGCCGCCGGCCATCTCGCTGCCCACCGTGACGCCGCCGTGGCCGTCCAGCATGGCGCAGTGGGCGATCTCCACGTCCTCACAGGGGGTATGGTAGGTCCTGCCCATGTAGATCTTGCCGGATTTGATGGCGATGCAGTCGTCTCCCACGGTGAACAGGGTGCCCAGCAGGCGCACCTTCCGGCAGCTCTGGGGATCGAAACCGTCGGTGTTCGGGCTGTTCGCGGGGGCCTGGACGCGCACGCACAGAAAGCGCAGGTCCTCGGAAAAAGCGGGATGCAGGTTCCAGCAGGGGCTGTTGCGGAAGGTGATCCCCTCCACCAGCACGTCGGAACAGTCCTTCAGATACAGCAGATGGCCCCGCCAGGCGCCCCGGCGCTTCTTGGGCTCCACCCACCAGTCCCCTTCGTTCGCGCGCCCGTCCACGGTACCGCCGCCCACCACGCGCACCTTCTCAAGGCCGATGCCCGTCAGGGCGGAGGCGTAGCTGTCCAGGGGATTGCCCTCGAAAGAGCCCAGAAGGTATTCCCCGTCACCGGTGAAAGTGACGCCGGGCAGCACGGGGAACCGGTCCCGGTCCGTGATCAGGCTCAGCACCGCGCCTTTACGGATCTCCAGGGTGATGCGGCTTTTGAGGAACAGGGGGCCCGTCAGATACACCCCGGGGGGCACGCACACGCGCCCGAAGTCCGGGCAGCAGGCGATGGCCGCCTGCAGGGCCGCCGTGTCGTCATGGGCCCCGTCGCCGACGGCGCCGAAGCGCCGGACGTCCAGTTTGCAGGTCTCCTTCTCCGTGCGGAAGGCGAAACGGTCCTCCCGGTCCGGGTACACGGCGGTCAAAAGATACTCCGTGTCCGGCATCAGGCCGGTCAGATCGAACACGGAGCGCTCCTCCCGCCGGAGCTTTTCACCGTTCAAAAAAAGGTCCGCCGCCTCCCGGGCGTAGTAATCCCCGTCCGGGTCCAGAAGGATGCTGGCGCTGCAGCAGGTCACGCTCAATAATTCCATCGCTGCCTCCGGTATTCGGACAGGGCCAGGAGATACGCTCCCGGACCTTCCGGGCTATCCTGTCCCAGACGTGAGAACGCTTTTTTGATGACGGGCTGATACAGATCCCCGTCCAGCAGATGGAGCCTCACGCCCTTTAAAAGCGCGTAGATATAAAGGGCGCTGTCCGTCTCCTTCGGC
>CADCQZ010000234.1 GCA_902803675.1 uncultured Eubacteriales bacterium | reverse complement strand
AGAACGCTCCCCTCACGATCAGGCGTCGACGCCTGTGTGAAGGGAGCGTTCTTTTGTATCTTCGGGGCTTGACCGCCCCGCTCAGATCTCCACGCTGTCCCCCGTGCTCAGATAATGAAGGGCCTTCATCCTCTCCCTCATGAAGAGATACTGTTCCGTGCCCGTGCAGTGGCAGGTATAGTATTCCGCGCCGCACTTATCCAGCGCCTCCGCGGCCGCGTTAAGCGCGTCCCCCGGGGCGGTGTGGGACAGATGGAAGCCCCCGATGAACACGTCCGGCCGGAAGAAACGGGCGATGTTCACCGCGCCCTTGTGGGAACAGCCGCTCATCAGGATCCTCTTCCCGTTCTCCTCGGCGGCCAGGTAGATCTCGTGCCGGAAGTCCTCCCCCGTGAGGCGGCCGTCAAGAAGCATATTGAGCCCCTGGGATCCAAAGTCCGTGATCTTTTTATCGTCGGGAAGGACGCGGATCGTCAGCCCTTCCCGAAGGACCATGCCGTCATAAACGTACACGATCCTCTCCGACGAGCGCAGGGACACATCCAGGCCGATGTATTTATCCGTGCCGTTATAGTGGGGCTCGAAGGCGTGGGGGCTCATATACACCGGGGCATGATCATTGATCCCGAGGAAGGTCTCAAGGCCCCCGCCGTGATCGTAGTGCCCGTGGGACAAGACGGCAAAGTCGACGGCCTTAAGGTCGATCCCCAGAGCGCGCGCGTTCCGGGCGAACAGGTCCGTCTGCCCCATATCGAAAAGGAAGCGGCATTTTTCCGTCTCCGCGTACAGGCTGAGCCCGTGCTCATGCATCAGGCCCCTGGCGGAGGTGTTCTCCGCCAGCACCGTGATCCTCATCCCTTTGCATCCTCTCTCTCAAGGCTTCCTGTGCTCCTCCGGCAGGGTCCTGATCCCCTCCAGCCCTTTGAAGAACAGCTCGTTCACCAGGTACTGCATCCGGTACCGGGCGTCATCCTTCTCCCATTTCGATCCTTTTGCTTCACTCATATCCTATCACTTCCCGGTCATGTAAGTCAATCACGACCGCCGGATACATCCACCCAAGACCGATTCAGATACGGTATGTTTCCCGCCCCTGTCTCATTCGGCTTTGCAGGATCGGCTCGCTGCCATACGACGTTCTCACATTTTTCCGTCTGTTCTTCCGTTTTTCCCCGGCCTGTATCTCTTCAATTGTTCCGGATCAGTTCTCTGAATTATTAAATCTTCCTGAAGTGCCCCATTTCAGGCCCCAAATGATATATAATACTCTCCGCCTGCAAGGCAAGGAGGAAAGAATCGATGCTCGTACCTGTATTACTGTTCATCCTGGGACTGGCCCTGCTCATCAAGGGCGGCGACTGGTTCGTGGACGGGGCCACGGGGCTGGCCCACCGGTTCCATCTGCCGGAACTGCTCATCGGCGCCACGGTGGTCTCCATCGGCACCACCCTGCCGGAGGTCATGGTATCCGCCCAGGCCGCCCTGCAGCACAACAGCGGCATCTCCTACGGCAACGCCATCGGGTCCGTGATCTGCAACACCAGCCTGATCGCCGCCCTCACGGTGGCCATCCGTCCCGGCACGGTGCAGAAGAAGAACCTGCGCGTGCCCGTGGCCGCGTTTTTCCTGGCGGCGGGCGCCTACGCCCTGATCGCCTACACCACCGGCACCTTCCAGCGCTGGCAGGGCCTCACCTTCCTGGCGGCCTTCGCTGTGTACATGGTGCTCACCGTGCGGCAGATGAAAAAGAATCCCGACGAGGCTGAGGAAGCCTCCGAGGAGGAAAAACCCAAGGAACGTCCCTTCTGGCTCGAGCTGGTGCTCCTGGTGGTGGGCGCGGCGGCCATCGCCGTGGGCGCCAACCTGCTGGTGAACAACGGCACGAAGATCGCCGCCGCCCTGGGCGTGCCGGACAGCGTGATCGGCCTGACCATGGTGGCCCTGGGCACGTCCCTGCCCGAGCTGGTCACCGCCATCACCGCCCTTATCAAAGGCCACAGCGCCCTGTCCCTGGGCAATATCATCGGGGCCAACCTGTTCAACATCGTGCTGGTCAGCGGCGCGGCCATCTCCATCTCCCCCTTCGCCATTCCCGTGGAAAAGACCCTGGCGGGCATGAACGCCTCCCTGGTGGTGGATATCCCGGTGATGATGGCGGTGATGCTCATCCTGTGCGTCCCCGCGCTGATCAAGGGGAAACTCAGCCGCTGGCAGGGCATCCTGCTTCTGTGCATCTACACGGCGTTCACCGCGTTCCAGTTCGTGATGTGAGTTGGGAGCGGTCAATCCGGAACGGCGCGGGCATTGAAAAATGCCCGCGTTTTTGTTTGACGGAGTCCTCTCCCTCATGCCGCGGTGAACGACCTCAGCCACAGCTGATCTCCCCCGCGTTACCTTGACAAACGGCATGTGGATGCGCTATACTTGTCCGCGTTTCCCCCGGGAAAACACGGAGCGGTATCGAAGCGGTCATAACGGGGCTGACTCGAAATCAGTTAGGAGGAAACTCCACGTGGGTTCGAATCCCACCCGCTCCGCCAAAAAGAAAAAGTCGCGTCAGCGGCCTTTTCTTTTTTACTTTTCGTTTTTCTCTCTTCGTTCCTCACTCTTCTCTTGGTTTCCGCCGCGACTTTTTCCAGTGAGAAGAGAAGAGAGAAATCTCAGTGAAAAGAGAAGAGAGAAAAGAGAAGAGAATCGGTAGCTTTGCTCCGCAAAGCAATTGTATTTTTTTTAATACTTCTTGTATGATTTCAGTATATGGAGGTGAAAAAATGGAAAGTCCATTACTCGATAAATCGCTGGAATTTGCTTCGCGGGTCGTTTTGTTTTACGAAGAGTTTTCAAAGAGCAAAAAAGACACAACGATCGCCAAACAGCTTCTCCGTTCCGCGACATCCATCGGAGCAAACATAAATGAAGCTGTTTACGGCAATAGCAAGGCGGATTTTATCGCCAAACTTCATATCTCACTCAAGGAGACCGGCGAGAGTGTTTATTGGCTGTCTTTGCTGAAACGAACCGGTATTTTTGAGTATAACTATGATGCTTTGTTATCGCAAGCAGAAGAGATCAAAAGAATGCTGATCGCTTCTATAAATACTGCAAAGGGAAATCATCACAGCTAACATAATACTCGTTGATCTATACGGCCATTCCGGAAGCGGCAAATCGAGCGTCGCACGATCAGTTCTCCGTGAAGGTCAGCATGGCGGGCAGCGGTCTGGGAAGATCCATCCAAACGCCGGCGTCATCCAGGCTGGCATCGCCGCGCTTGCCGCCGCACCGGTGTATGGCACGATCAGACCGGCGGATCATGCCTTCCGGCGCAAAAGCGGGTCATTCCACCCGATCGCTTCGAGATCCCGGTTTTCTCATATCCTGAAGCCCTTGCGTCAGCAGGTGCTTCTTTCATTGGGTTCCGCCAGGCGGGTGGATCCCATCTCACTTGGCGGCGGAGCCGCGAGAGCTCACGATCGCCGTCAGGCAAGCATTTCACACTGCCCGTCCCCCGCCGCGAACTTTGTCCGCAGATCACCGGTCACGCGGATTGACTCCTTTCGGGCGCCGCGGTATACTTTCCATCGTGATCATCATAGTATTGGAGAGAGTCAAATGCCCGCCATCACCGAGGAACATCGACAGGAAAACCGAAAAAAGCTGCTGCGCTGCACCTATCATCTGTACATCCGCAACGGTGAGAAAATGACGACGCAGATGGTCTGTACCATGGCAAACGTCGGAAAAGGGACACTTTTTAACTACTTTGAGACCAAGGACGCGCTTCTTCACGAGGCCTATACAGAGGCAAATGAGAACGCGAGCCGTTTGACATGGAGAGATCTGACACTGACGGGTGATAAGCGTGACATCGTCAGACGGTTGATCCTGAACGCGACAGAATGGCCGCTCAAATACCCGGAAGAGGTTTTGTTCTGCAATCGTTACTATAATGATCAGACCAATCAGGATGCTTACGGTGATAACGCCGCCGGAAGATTCAAAAGCGCGTTCGATGCCCCTGGCGTGATGGAACGGCTCATGGAGGATGTGACATCCGAGGCGGTTCAGAAATACGCGAAACAGGCCGCGAGCACACTGGTTTTTTACTTCATGGTCTATATCGCCGGCCATCCGGAGGAAGCGGAAAATCAGGATTTTCTGGAGTATATCGTGGACCGGACAGCCAGTTTTTTCATAACATGACAGTTTGAAGCGTCATCAGACAGATCCATCATGAAGATCTGTCTTTTT
>CADCQZ010000233.1 GCA_902803675.1 uncultured Eubacteriales bacterium | reverse complement strand
TCATCAACGGCCGCGGCGACGCCTACTGCGGCATGCTCAACTGCTCCTACAACCTGGGTATGCGCCACCTGAAGGGTTACATCCCCGGCTATCCCGTGGGCACGGCCGACGACATCGTGGCCATGATCCGCGACTTCGTGCCCGTGGCCCGCGCGGTCATCGGTGTGCGCGGCCTCAAGATCATCACCTTCGGGCCCCGTCCTCAGGACTTCTTCGCCTGCAACGCCCCCATCAAGGGCCTGTACGAGCTGGGCGTGGAGATCGAGGAGAACAGCGAGCTGGACCTGCTGGTGTCCTACAAGGAGCATGAGAACGATCCCCGGATCCCCGAAGTGTGCGCGGATATGGCCAAAGAGATGGGCGAGGGCGCTTACTATCCCGACATGAGCGCGCGCCTGGCGCAGTTCGAGCTCACGCTGCTGGACTGGGCGGAGAAGCACAAGGGCGATCGCAAATACGTGGCCTTCGCCGACAAGTGCTGGCCGGCGTTCCCCAGCCAGTTCGGGTTCGAGCCCTGCTACGTCAACAGCCGCCTGGTGAGCCGGGGCATCCCCGTGTCCTGTGAGGTGGATATCTACGGCGCCCTGTCCGAGTACATCGGCCTGTGCGTGTCCGCCGATCCGGTGACGCTGCTGGACATCAACAACAGCGTGCCCCGCTACATCTATGACGAGGACATCGCCGGCAAGTATGACTACACCCTCACCGATACCTTCATGGGCTTCCACTGCGGCAACACCCCCGAGTGCAAGCTGTGCGCGGACCGGGCGGTCAAGTACCAGCTGATCCAGCACCGCCTCCTGGAGCCGGAAGGCAGTGATCCGGACTTCACCCGCGGCACCCTGGAAGGCGACCTGGCGGCCAGCGACATCACCTTCTACCGCCTGCAGTGCGACAGCGACGGCTGCCTGCGCTCCTACATCGCCGAGGGCGAGATCCTGGATGTGAAGACCCGCTCCTTCGGCGGCATCGGCGTGTTCGCCATCCCGGAGATGGGCCGCTTCTACCGCCATGTGCTCATCGAGAAGCGTTATCCCCATCACGGCGCCGTGGCCTTCAGCCATGTGGGCAAGTACCTGTTCGAGGTGTTCCGTTTCCTGGGCGTGAAGGACATCGCCTGGAACCAGCCCAAGTCCCTGCCCTACCCGACCGAGAATCCCTGGGCGTAAAGCTATGATCGAGAACTGCGTACTGGGCATCGAGCTGGGGTCCACCCGCATCAAGGCGGTCCTGCTGGACCGGGCACACACGCCCGTCGCCTCCGGCAGCCATGAGTGGGAGAACCGCCTGGTGGACGGGGTGTGGACCTACTCGATGGATGATATCACTTCAGGCCTCCGGGCCTGCTACGCGGACCTGAAAAGGGACGTGAAGGAGAAGTTCGGCGTGACCCTCACGAAAGTGGGGGCCGCCGGCATCTCCGGCATGATGCACGGATACCTGCCCCTGGGGCGGGATCTTGAGCCGCTGACGGAGTTCCGCACCTGGCGCAACACCATGACCGGGCCCGCGGCGGAGAAACTGACGGCGCTGTTCGGCTTCAACATCCCCCAGCGCTGGAGCATCGCGCACCTGTACCAGGCCATGCTCAACGGGGAGGAGCACCTGCCCCGGCTGGACCACATCACCACCCTGGCGGGCTTCATCCATGAAAAGCTGACGGGCCGCCGGGTGATCGGCGTGGGCGAGGCCAGCGGCGTGTTTCCCGTGTCCGCCGGGAAGGCGGAGTACGATCCCGAAATGGCCGGGAAGTTCGACGCCCTGATCGCCGGGGCGGGCTATCCCTGGCGCCTCAAGGACGTGCTGCCCGGCATCCTGATGGCGGGCGAGGAGGCCGGCACCCTCACCAAAGAGGGCGCGGCCTTCCTGGATCCCGAAGGCGATCTTGAGGCCGGCATCCCCTTCGCGCCGCCGGAGGGCGACGCGGGCACCGGCATGACGGCCACGAATTCCGTGGCGGCGCGCACGGGCAATGTGTCCGCCGGTACGTCGGACTTCGCGATGATCGTGGTGGAGCACCCCCTGGGGGTCCACCGGGAGATCGACATGGTGGCCACCCCGGACGGCAAGCCCGTGGCCATGGTGCACTGCAACAACTGCACCAGCGACATCAACGCCTGGGTGAACCTGTTTTACGAGTTCGCCGGCGCCGTCGGCGCGCGGGTGGACAAGGGAAAGCTGTACACCCTGCTGTTTGAGAAAGCCCTGGAGGGCGAGAAGGACTGCGGCGGCCTGATGAGCTTCAACTACCTCTCCGGCGAGGGCGTCACGGATCTGGACGCCGGCAGGCCCCTGTTCCTCAGGGAGCCCGACGCGAAAATGACCCTGGCCAACTTCATGCGCACTCATCTTCTGTCGGCTCTGGCCACCCTCAAGATCGGCCTGGACATCCTCACCCGGGATGAACAGGTGCCCATCGACCGGCTCTACGGCCACGGCGGTTACTTCAAGACCCCCGGCGTGGGACAGCGGATGCTCAGCGCCGCGGTGGGAAGCCCGGTATCGGTGATGGCTTCCGCGGGCGAGGGCGGCCCCTACGGCATGGCCCTCCTGTGCGCCTACATGCTTTGGAGATCGGAGGGGCAGAGCCTTTCCGACTACCTGGACCGGGAAGTCTTCGCCTCCGCCGAGTCCGTGACCCTCACGGCCTCCGACGAGGACATCGAGGGCTTCAAAAAGTTCCTTGAGAAGTACCGGAAGGCGCTGCCGGTGGAAAAGGCCGCCGTGGAGCATTATTGATCTTCATCGCGTCAGATCCGCATGCCCGGCGGTCACGCCGGGCATGTTTTTTGCCCGGCAAACGGAAAATACCGGCAAAACACCGTTGACAAATCCGTTCCGGGCGTGTAAAATAACTCTGTTTCAAGTAGAAGCTGCCCGCTTCTCTCCGACACGGCTCACGCTGTGCGGGTCAAAGGCAAGGTCTTTTCAGGCGGGTAGTTTCACCCGCCTGTTATTTTTCTTTGGAGGTGGATCTCAATCAGTACGGAATGGATGATCAATGAGGAAATCCGTGACAAGGAAGTGCGCCTCATCGGCGCCGACGGCTCCCAGCTGGGCGTGATGTCCGCGGCCCAGGCCCTGGCGATCGCGGAACAGCAGGAGCTCGACCTGGTCAAGATCGCTCCCGGCTCCGTGCCCCCGGTGTGCCGGCTGATGGACTATGACAAGCATCGTTTCGAGCAGTCCAAGCGCGAAAAGGAAATGCGCCGGAACCAGAAAACGATGGAGATCAAGGAAGTCCAGCTGTCCGCGACCATCGAGGAGAACGACATCGGCGTCAAGCTCAAGAACGCCGTCCGTTTTCTCGGGGAAGGCAACAAGGTCAAGGTATCCATCCGCTTCCGCGGCAGGCAGATCGCCCACTCGGAGATCGGCCTGAAGGTGATGCAGGATTTCGCTCAGCGCGTGCAGGATGTGGCCGTGGTGGAGCGCAAGCCCTCCATCGAAGGCCGCAACATGCTGATGATCCTGGCCCCAAAGACTGATAAGGCCGCCAAGGGCGGCTCCGCGGCGAAATAAGCCGCGACGGCAACAGAAAAATCCCAAAAGGAGGAAAGCATATGCCCAAGCAAAAAACTCACCGCGGTGCGGCCAAGCGCTTTTTCCTGACCAAGACCGGTAAGGTAAAGCACAAGAAAATGAACGCGAACCACATCCTGAACAAGAAGACCACCAAGCGTCTTCGTCATCTGCGTGCTGGCGGCGAACTCATGAACAATGAGGAAGCCAAGACCATCCGCAAGCTGATCCCCTACAAATAAGAAGGCCATCGCCACTAAAGGAGGTTTATAGTTATGGCAAGGATCAAGAGAGCTGTGAACGCTCATAAAAAACGCCGTAAGGTGCTCAAGCTGGCGAAGGGCTATTTTGGTACCAGGTCCAAGCAGTATCGTTCCGCCAGTGAACAGGTGCGCAGGTCGCTCCGTTACGCCTATGTGGGCCGGAAGCTGCGCAAGAGGGAATTCCGCCGCCTGTGGATCACCCGCATCAACGCGGCTGCCAGGCTGAACGGGATCAACTACTCCACCCTGATGAACGGGCTGAAGCGCAAGAATATCGACATCAACCGCAAGATGCTGGCCGAGATGGCCGTCAACGACGCGGCCGGGTTCGCTCAGCTGGTCAAGCTGGTGCAGGAATAATATCCTGATATATAAAGACGGGGCAGAACGAGTATCGTTCTGCCTCGTTTTTTATCCTCCGGGCAGGGTCGATCAGGGACGAGAACTGATCGACAGTGAAATGCGCAAAGCGCGTGAAATGGCTTCGCCGTGAAATATCGCCGAAGGCGAAGTGAAATGGTCCTTCGGTACGTTGAGGTACAAATTCCTTGCGGAATTTGGTATGATCTGGAAGGTATGACGAGGTCATGATCCGCCGCCGGAGGCGCTCATCCGCGCCCCGACGCGTCTGTTCCGAGGCATGATCAGATGCGTCGGGAAAAGGCGGGCCATCGATATCTTATCCTGGTCGCCGCGTCCCTTCCCGCGTGTTCCTGTATGCCGCGGTGATCGATCCCGTTCTCAGATCATCTTTCCTCGAACGCCCCTCCGGGGCGGTCCATCCTCAGGGCGGCGTACATCAGGTCCACCACGGCCAGCTGGGACAGGCGGGAATAGGTGGAATTGTCCAGGAAGCTCTCTCCCAGGGCGGGGAGCGTGACATCCGCCGCTTCCGCGAGAGGGGAGGCGGGGCTGCCGGTGAGGGCGATGGCCCTGGCGCCGGAGGCCCGGGCCCGGATGAGGGCTTCCAGCACCTCCGGAGTGGTGCCGGAGGAGGAGATGGCCAGCACCGTGTCCCCCTCGGTGAGCCCCCGGCTGCTCATCAGCAGGGAGGCCCGGTCGGAGTACACGCTCACCCGGATGCCCAGCTTGATGAACTGGTGCCTGAGGTACCCGGCCACGGGCGCCGACCCGCCCACGGCGTACACGTCCAGGTGCCCGGCTCCCGCGATGAGATCCACGGCCTTTTTAAGGTCGTCTTCGCTCAGGCTCTCCCGGGTGGTCTTGAGGGCGTCGACGCAGCCGGCGAACACCTTGTCC
>CADCQZ010000232.1 GCA_902803675.1 uncultured Eubacteriales bacterium | reverse complement strand
GCTTCCCCTCGCAGGTATCGTTCCGCTGCTCTTACCTTGGCTTCTACTGTGTACTTTGCTTTCCTCGACACAAATACTCCCCCCGAACTCCACTGGTTTGTGTTTTTCCAGTGTCTACTTCAGGGGGAGCATATCACATTGCTCGGGACGGCTTTTTGCTGATCGCGGGGCGGGATCTGCTTAATGATTGAAAAATACCATCATCTTTTCCATGATCACCTTGTCAGCCTGCTTCATAAAGGATCACCTCATCCTTTTTGATGGCTTTGAGAAACTCTTTGTCCTCAATACCGTCCGTCACCACATCCACATGGCAGCCGAACGTATCTTCCAGATCGAGCACAAAGCCCATGTATTGGAACAGACCGCGCATTTTACCGGTGCTGATCAGAAAATCCAGGTCGCTGTCATCCCTTGCTTCTCCGCGCGCGTAGGAGCCAAATAAGCCCAGGCGTTTTATCCCATACTGTTTTGCCAGAGGAATGGATCTCTCTTTTATCTCATCCATGGTAAAACACATGAGATCACCTCCCTTTCCTCCGGTCCGTTTCGATCTTACTTAGATCCATTATATCATGGAAATATAAGAAATAAAGAAGATTTTCATCCGGTGCGAGTTACGCCTTCAGAGGGCTCCATCGTATCCGGCACTGCAGCTCTGATATGAAAAGCCGTCCCGGATCAAAAACGGGACGGCTTTTTGCTGACGGTGGGCCGGGTCTATCCGCGCTTTTCGCACAGGGCGCAGAATTCGTCGATATCCTCTTTGATCACTTCCAGGCTGGAGCGCCAGAAGTCCGCGCTGCCCACGTCGATGCCCACGGAGGCCGCCACCTCACGCACCGGGGCGGAGCCGCAGGAGCGCAGCAGCTTCTCGTAGTCCGGGGCGAAGGCGGAGCCCTTCTCCAGGTACCGCGCGAACACGCCCTTGCCGAACAGCAGGCCGAAGGCGTAGGGGAAATTGTAGAAATTGTAGCCGGAGGAATAGTAGTGGCTCTTGCACGCCCACATGTAGGGATGGCGCGCGTCCGCGTCCAGGCCGTCCCCGTAGCTTGCTTCCTGGGCCCGCAGCATGGCGGCCTTGAGCTCGTCCACGGTCATGGCGTGGTCTTCCCGGGTGTCCACCACCTCCCGCTCGAACAGGAATCGGCTGTAGATGTCCACCACCGTCTGCGTGGCTTCCATCAGGCCGCTCTCGAGCAGGGTGAGGCGCTCGGTATCGTCACAGGCTTTGAGCACCTGGTGGCTGAGCATGGTCTCGTTGAAGATGCTGGCCGTTTCCGCCAGGGGCATGGGCACGTCGATCATCGCGTATTTCAGCCCGGCCAGGCACCGGTTGTGCCAGGCGTGGCCCAGCTCATGGGCCAGGGTGCTCACGTCGGAGAAGCTGCCCTGGTAGTTGGTCATCACCAGGCTGCGGTCGGCGAAATGCACCGACGCGCAGAAGGCGCCGCCGGTCTTGCCCGCCCGGGGGTACAGGTCGATCCACCGGTCCTCGAAGGCCCTGTCGATGAACGCCGCCATCTTCGGGGTGAACTTGCCCATCTCCCGGATCAGGATCTGCCGCGCCTCCTCAGCCGTGTAGGTCCTGCCGGCGGACCCCACCGGGGCGAACAGGTCCCAGAACTTGAGGCCGCCCTCATAGCCCAGCAGCTTCGCCTTGGCCTTAAGGTAGCGGCGGAAATGGGGCAGATACTCCGCGACAGCCGTCCACAGGGCGTCCAGGGTCTCCCGGTCCATGCGGCTGTCGGCGAGGGTCATGCCCAGCACGTCCTCGTATCCCCGGGCTTCCGAAAGGGTCCTCGCCTCCATCTTGATGCTGTTGAGGCAGTAGCTCATGGGCAGGTCGATCTTTTTATAGGCGTTCAGTTCCGCCTCGTAGGCTTCCCTGCGCACGTCCGGGTCGGCGTCATAGGCCTTGCCCCGCACGGCCGACAGGGGCAGTTCCTCTCCCCGGAAGGGGATGGTGAGGGTGGAGTCCAGCTTGTCCCTCAGCTGGCTGAAGGCGTTCCCGCCGGACAGGCTCATCTTGAGGATCCAGGGCTCCACTTCTTCCGGGATCAGGTGTTTGGCCTGCTCCTTCTTTTCCAGGAGGGCGAAGGCGGCGCTTTTGAGCTCGGGCGAGCTCTCGATGACCGCGTCCAGATCCTCCACGCCCGCCACATATCGGGTGATGGCGGACTGGACCATCTCCAGCTCGTTGTAGGCCGTCATCAGCTGATCCATGGCCGCGTCCGCCGCGGCGTTGGAAGCGTCCACCGCCAGGGTGCAGCTGGTGAAGGTGCCCAGGGCGTCGGCCTTTTTCTCCAGATCCTCACTGCCCGCGAGGATCTTTTCAAGGCGCTCCCTGTCCGTGAGGCCCTTTTCCTCCAGGATGTCCCGCAGCGCCCGCGCCATGGGGACGAGGCTCTTCAAGTCCTCTTTGAATTTCGGGTCCTCAAAACCCTGATACAGATAACTCAGATCCCAGCGGTCTGTCATGATAACTCCTCCTGTCCGAATGCTTTTTTTCAGCGCCGATCATATCACAAGTCCGCCCGGGCCGCAAGCGCCTGCGGCAAAGCCCGTGGCCGTGGCTTGGGCCTATGGCCCCGACCAGTGAAGCCGCCCGGGCCCATACCAAAGCCGTGCCTGTGCTGATGAAGAAATTCGATATGGTCCATCCATGACCTCATCCCCCGCCTAAAGCGGCGGGACCTTCCCCAGGGGGGAAGGCTCAGGAGGTCTCAGCAACAAAGCCACGCTGCTTGATGGCGATCATACACGTGTGATACGTTCCGTAACAAAGCCTTCCCCCATGGGGAAGGTGGACTCCGTCAGGAGGCCGGATGAGGTTTTTTTGCAGGCATCGTCAATGATCATCGCAGACTGCCCACCTCAAACCCTGTCATCCCGAGCGCATCCGTACGCGAGGGATCTGTTCTGCGGCAGGCAGGAACACGCTGAAAGGGAAACGACGAGTGCGGTATGCTGGCGCTCCACACGCCTGCCTTTTCGTAATGTATCTGATCATGCTTCAGAACAGATCCTTCCCCATCCGTATAGGGATCAGGATGACACTTTGGGGGCTATAAACTGTGTAAGACGACGATCACCGCAGCATGTTGGATCGTGCTCCGTCAGAGCAGTTACCCCTCACACAGTGTCATCCCGAGCGCATCCGTACGCGAGGGATCTCAACTGCGGCAGACAGGAACACGCTGAAAGGGGTGCGAAAGTAAGGAAAGAGATAAAAGGTACCGCCATCAGGCGGGTGATGAGGTCACCTCGTCGTTCCTTCTGATCACTCCAAATTCCGCAAGGAATTTGTACCGCAACGCGCAGAATGCGCATTTCACTTCGCCTTCGGCGAAAGTTCACACGCGCAGCGTATTTCACGCGCTTCAGCGCATTTCACTGTCGATCAGGCGCCGGTGCGGCGTCCTGATCGACCCTCATATTCTCCGTATTCGCACCCCACATGGTCCGCGTCGATCTCGTCCACCATCTCCAGGCCGCCGTCCTTTTTGTCGTACAGGCGCACGGTGCCCCAGCCGTTGCCGCCGTTCCACAGGCGGTCGTGCCGCCTGGATCCGTCCGGGGCCTCGTAGTTGATCAGCAGCATGTCCTCCTTGCGGCAGAACACTTCCGTCTCCATGACGGCGTGGATGTTCTCCTGGCGCACTTTCCAGTGTACCAGCTCCTCCCCCTCCTCGAAGGAAAACTCGGTCTTCACCTTCAGGTGGAGCTTGGAAAAGTTGAAATCATACTCTTTGCCCTCGTAATAGAACACGCCCAGCAGGCGGCGGTCCAGGGGCACGAAATAGATCTTGGGCCGGCCGCCCCCGATATCGAAAGCGCTGTTCATCAGCTGTTTCCCGGTCTTTCTGCTCGTGAGACGGCTGGAGGCCAGCCACACCCAGGGGCTGGTGAAATCCCGGCCCCAGTTCTTGTCCGCGTAGCCGTAGCTCTTTTCCGGCGTCACGGTGTAGCGCCTGCCGTTGTAAACGATCTCCCCGCTGTAGGCGCTCTTCATGCCCTCGGCATGCCAGTACATCGCGAAGGCCTCGGCGTCCCGCATCGGCTTGCTGGCCCCGTAGCCCACGTTGAAGGCGATCTGCTTGTCCACCGTGAGATCCCACCGCATGTCGCCCGCGTCGCACATCCACTCCGGATGCTTTTCAGCCTCCTCCGGGCTGATGGTGATATGGCCCCGGAGCGCCGTCTCGCAGGCCAGGCAGTCCGCCGCCTCGATTTGGTATGGCGCGTCCCCGTGGAGCTTCACATCCTTCCAGGCGAAGAACCGGTGCAGCTGGCAGTGGTCCTTTCCCCAGGTGCCCGCCTTCACCATCAGGTAGGACGGGCGCTTCCCGGCCGCCCGGTTGGCGGGCAGCTGGCCCAAAACGGGCTCATCTTCCGCCAGGGCCGGATCGCACGTGAAAAACTCGATGAAGAACGCCTTGTCCTCCCCGGTCACCGCGTCCTGCGCGGTGAAGGAATGCCACCACCAGTCATAGCCTTTGCGGGCCAGCGGCCCGTGGAGCATGAAAGCGTCCCGGGTGATGTCATGATGATCGAACACGAATAAACCCCTCTTTTCCTGTATGTTATCGTTTGCTGCGGATGATGTGCTCCACGGTCAGGCGCTGCTGCTCATCCCGGCCGATCGCCGCGGCGCCGTCCCCCCGCTGATCGCCGTAATTCCCGAACTGCGCGTGGTTCCCCCCGGGCAGCGCGGCTTCGTAAAGTTCCCCGGTCACGAAGGCTTTTCCCGCTTCGGCTTTCGCCCGGTCCAGCACCCCGTCCTCAGTGCCGGTCACGCTGATCGTGATCAGCGACGCGTCCAGCGTCCGGGTGGGGTAAGCCGCCAGCAGGATGAGGCCCGTGAGCCCCTTCCCGTGACGCGCGGCGTAAGCCGCCGCCATGGCGCCGCCCAGGGAATGCCCGCCCACATACCAGTGATCGTATGCGTACCGCGCCATCACCGCCGAGGCCCTGTTGACCCCGAAAACGGCCAGGTGAAGGGGCAT
>CADCQZ010000231.1 GCA_902803675.1 uncultured Eubacteriales bacterium | reverse complement strand
CTCCGGCGACATCGAGATCAGATCGGATACCCTGGCCGGCGCTCTGCAGAAGGCGGGCTTCGGCATCAACGCCGACCTGACCAAATTCACCTCCTCCACCGGCCACAAGCACGGCACGGGCGCCGGCCCCGGCGGCGGTGACGCCATGGGCGAGTGGAAGATCGACGAGATCCCGTGGGCGGAGTACACGGACGCGGTCAAAGCCACCTTCGCTCAGTACTCCGACGCGGCCATCGTGGTGCTCAACCGGCAGAACGGCGAGGGCAGCGACCTGCCCCGGGAGATGGGCCGTTTCGGCAATGATCCCGAAAAACACTACCTGGAGCTCTCCGACGAGGAAGAGGATCTGCTCAAGGGGATCAAAGCCAGCGGCGCCTTCGCCGGCACCATCCTGGTGATCAACGCGGCCAACCCCATGGAGCTCGGCCAGATCGAGAAGGATGAGTACGGTGTCAAGGCCTGCCTGTGGTACGCCAGCTCCGGCACCGACGGCATCACCTCCGTGGCGGACATTTTCGCCGGCAGGGTCAGCCCCTCCGGCCGTCTGGTGGACACCTGGGCTTATGACGCGCTGTCCGCGCCCGCCATGCAGAACTTCGGCGACTTCCGCTTCCTGAACGCCGACGGCACCCCCACCGGCCAGTCCTACATGAATTACGGCGAGGGCATCTACGTGGGCTACCGCTACTATGAGACCCGGTATGAGGACGCGGTGATGGGCACCGCCAACGTGGGCGGTTTCGACTACGCTTCCACTGTGCAGTACCCCTTCGGCTACGGCCTGAGCTATACTTCCTTTGAGTGGAGCGGTTTCAAGGCGGAGCTCAAAGATGACGCCGTCACCGCCACGGTCACCGTGAAAAACACAGGCAGCATGGCCGGCAAGGACGTGGTGGAGATCTACGCCCAGGCCCCCTACATCGCCGGCGGCGTGGAGAAAGCCGCCGTGGTGCTGGCGGGCTACGCCAAGACCAAGGAGCTCAAAGCGGGCGAGAGCGAGAAGATCACCGTGACCTTCCCCCTCAAGGACATCGCCTCCTACGATTTCGCGGCCAACAAGACCTGGATCCTTGACGCGGGCACCTACTATGTCACCGCCGGCCGGGACGCCCATGACGCCGTGAACAACGTGCTGGCCGCCAAGGGCTTCAGTGTTCCCGGCAGGGCCGATATGACCGGCTCCTTCGATCTGGCGGAGCTGAAGCTGCTGGATACATCCGTCACCGGCGCCAAGGTGACCAATCAGTTCGCCAATGCCGAGCTCCCCGGCGCGGCCTATCTCTCCCGGAGCAACTGGGCGGCCATGGACGATAATGGCATCCGGTATTCCACTCAGGAAGTGGCGGGCCTGTCCAAGTGCACCGATGCGGAGGGCACCGTGGGCACCGCGGTGATCACGGATGACCTGGCGGCGGCCTTCGCCCGGGGCGGCGCGGACAGCGTGGACCTGGATGAGCTGGCCAAACAGCCCTTCCCGGCCAAGGAAGACTACGTGTACGGCGCCGAGGTGGAGAATCCCCTCACCCTGGTCTCCATGAAGGGCAAGGCCTTTGACGATCCCCAGTGGGATGATCTGATGAACCAGACCAAGCTCTCCGAGCAGCACCTGCTGTTCAACAACTCCGGTTACGGCACCAAGGCCATCGAGGCCATCCAGAAGCCCAAGACCTTTGAGTATGACGGCCCGGCGGGCATCTCCAACTTCATCACCGGCAAGAACGGCTTCGGCTACAACCGCACCATCACCCTGGCGGCCACCTGGAACCAGGCCCTGGCGGAGGAGTTCGGAAAGCTGATCGGCGAGGACGCGCTCCTGACGAAGACCGCCGGCTGGTACGCCCCGGCCACCAACATCCACCGCACGCCCTTCTCCGGCCGCAACTTCGAGTACTTCTCCGAGGATCCCGTCCAGTCCGGCCTGATCACCGCCGGCATCATCCGCGAGGTGCAGAAAAAAGGCGTGTATGTCTACATGAAACACTTCGCCCTCAATGACCAGGAGACCAACCGCAGCGCGTACGGCCAGGTCGCCGTGTTCGCTCAGGAGCAGGCCATCCGCGAGATCTGCCTCAAGCCCTTCCAGATGGGCGTGGAGGACGGGGGCGCCCGGGGCATCATGCTGGCCATGAACCGTATCGGCAGTACCTGGACCGGCGATCATTATCCCCTGCTGACCACCGTGACCCGCGGGGAGTGGGGCTTCAAGGGCATCTTCATCACCGACTACCTCGCTGCCATGGACGTGAAGATGATCGACAAGTACCTGGCCGCCGGCGGTGACCTGATCCTGTCCACCAGCGAGATGAAGCTCTCCGACGTGAAGCAGAACTGGTGCCGCGCCTATGTGCGCGAGGCCATGCACCGGGTGCTGTATCAGCAGGCCAATTCCCTGGCCGTCAACGGCCTGGGCGGCGATGACGTGAAGTTCGAGGTGGGCACCCCCGTCTACAAGATCGCCCTGTGGGTGCTGATGGGCCTGCTGGCCGTCTACCTGATCTATTCGGTCCTCAAGATGATCCGGTATGGCAGGATGAGCGATCAGGAGTTCGCCGACAGCCGCCTGCGCACCGCCAAGGCCCGCATGATCAAGAACATCGTCCTGCTGGCCGTGATCGTCACACTGATCGTCGTCTTCTTCATCGTCTACTTCCCGCTGCTGCAGAAAGCTTTCCTGATCTGATCGTTTAATGACAAGGCGCTGTTGCACAAGCAACAGCGCCAGAATACTAAAAACCGGAAAAATATGGTTAAGAAGCAAACCAGAGACAACAAAGAAAGGGT
>CADCQZ010000230.1 GCA_902803675.1 uncultured Eubacteriales bacterium | reverse complement strand
TGAAGCCCTCGGAGGAATCGATGCACAGCACGTCCGCGCCGGCCTGAAGGAGCGCCGGTACGCGGTCGCGGTAATCCCGGGTGTTGATCCCGGCGCCCACGATATAGCTCTTGTTGCCGTCCAGGAGCTCGTTGACGTTCTCCTTATGGCTGTCATAGTCCTTGCGGAAAACGATATACTTAAGGTGCCCTTCCCTGTCCACCAGGGGCAGGGTGTTGATCTTGTGCTCCCAGATCAGATCATTGCATTCCCTGAGGCTGGTATCCTCGGAGGCGGTGATGAGCTTTTCGATGGGAGTCATGAACTCCGTGACCTTCAGATCCGGAGACATGCGGCTGACGCGGTAATCCCTGGACGCGACGATCCCCATCAGGATCCCGTTGGGCGTACCGTCCTGAGTGATGGCGACGGTGGAATGGCCGGTGATCTCCTTGAGACGAAGCACGTCCCGGAGCGTCGCCGTGGGCGGCAGATTGGAATCACTGGTCACGAAGCCCTTTTTGTAGCTCTTGACCCGGTGCACCATAGCGGCTTCCTCTTCGACCGTCTGGGATCCGTAAATGAAGGCCACGCCGCCCTGCCGGGCCAGCGCTACCGCCAGCCGGTCGCCCGACACGGACTGCATGATCGCGGAGACCATCGGGATCTTCATTTTAAGGGGGCATTCCTCCCCTTTCGAAAAGCGCACCAGCGGCGTTTCAAGGTTGACAGCCGATGGGATGCATTCGGAGGATGAGTATCCCGGGACCAGAAGGTATTCGCCGAAAGTACGGGAAGGAGCGTCGAAATAGTATGCCATAGTGCCTCCTTTTACATGTGGTGAAGGTCCGCGAAGTCCGTACAAGGGTCCATTTAATATTAGGCCAGACAGCCGTGAAAGTCAATCAAAATCCACCGGTCCGCCCGCTTCGCGGTCATTCCTCCAGCCGGTCCGTGATGTCGTCCATCAGATCATCCAGGGCCTCCAGTCCCTCCACCCAGTCCAGATACTCGTCGCTCTCATCGTCCTCCGGCTCCTGGGTGAGCACATCGTCATACAGGTCCTTCAGGCGGCCGAGGAGACCGCTGAGCTCCTCCCGGGTCATATCATCGATATCCCCGCTGAAACCGGGCAGTATCTCAAAGTTGCCGTGTTCCTCGCTCATCATTGCTCCCTCCCTGTCGATATGGGACCGGCAGCCTCTCCGACCGGATCGGATGGCTGCCGGAAAATGATCACAGGATATAGCGGCGCACATCCCGTTCCGCCGCAGTTTTCACATGCTTGAGCACATAGTCGCCGGTGATCTCAAGCTCCACTTCGGGCATATTCTCTCCGCCCGCGTTGAAGGAGATATCCTCCAGGAGCTCCTCAAAAACGGCATGGAGCCGCCGGGCCCCGATGTCCTCATCCGCCTCATTGGCCAGCATGGCGATGCGGGCGATCTCGTCCAGGGCCTCGTCGGTAAAGCTGAGACGCACCTTATCCACCTCGAGAAGCGCGGCGTACTGGCGGGTGAGAGCGTTGTCCGTCTTGGTGAGGATCATTTTGAAATCCTCCCAGGTCAGGCTCTTCAAAGTGACGTGCACCGGGAATCGGCCCTGGAGCTCGGGGATCAGATCCGTCACCCGGGCCACCTGGAAAGCGCCGGCCGCGATAAAGAGCATGTAGTCCGTGCGGACCGCGCCGTATTTCGTGTTGACCGTGCTGCCCTCCACGATGGGCAGGATGTCCCTCTGCACGCCCTCGCGGGACACGTCGGGACCGCTGCCCGCGCCGCCGCGGCCGGCGATCTTGTCGATCTCGTCCAGGAACACGATACCGCTCTGTTCCGCCCGGCGGACCGCCTCTTCCTTGATGGCGTCCTCGTCGATCAGGCGCTCGGCTTCCTGCTCGATCAGCACTTTCCGGGCATCCTTTACTTTCATTTTGCGCATCTTGGTGCGCTTGGGCATCATGTTGCCCATCATGTCCCCGATACTGATGGAGGCACCGCCCACTTCCAGCTGCGGGGCTTCCTCTTCCACCTCGATCTCGATCTCCGCTTCCTCCAGCTCGCCCTGGGTAAGGCGGGCGAGGGTATCCTGCTCCCGGCTGCTCAGGCGGAGCCGCTCCTCTTCGGTCATCTCCGGTTCCGTCTTGCGGCCCAGGAGCACGTCCAGGGGATTGGAAGCCTGCTTTTTGCCGGGGTTGGCCAGAAGCGACGCCAGACGGCTCTCCGCGAAGGCCTCGGCCTTGGAGCGGACCCGGTCGGTGTGCTCACGGCGCACCATGCGGACGGCGTTCTCCGTCAGGTCCCGCACGATGGACTCCACATCCCGGCCCACATAACCCACTTCCGTGAATTTGGTGGCTTCCACCTTCACGAAGGGGGCCTTGACCAGCTTGGCCAGCCGGCGGGCGATCTCGGTCTTGCCCACGCCGGTGGGGCCGATCATCAGGATATTCTTGGGGTAGATCTCTTCCCGCATCTCGTCCGGAAGCATGCTCCTGCGGTACCTGTTGCGCAGGGCGATAGCCACCGCTTTCTTGGCTTCCTCCTGGCCGATGATGTAGCGGTCCAGTTCCCTGACCACTTCCCGGGGCGTCAATTCAGGCATTTCAGACATCCTCCACGATGATATGGTCGTTGGTGTACACGCAGATGGACGCCGCGATCTGAAGGGCCTTTTCGGCGATATCGTGGGCGCTCATTTCCGTGTTGTGGTACAGGGCCCGGGCCGCGGCCAGGGCGTAATTGCCGCCGGAACCGATGGCGATGACCCCGTCGTCCGGCTCGATGACCTCGCCCGTACCGGACACGATCAAAAGCTTGTCCTTATCCGCCGCGATCAGCATGGCGTCCAGCTGACGGAGGCCTTTGTCTCCCCGCCAGTCCTGCGCCAGCATCACCGCCGCGCGCTCCAGGCTGCCGCCGCACTGGGTCAGCTTGTCCTCGAAGCGCTGGCAGAGGGAAAAGGCGTCCGCCACGGAGCCGGCGAAGCCCGTGACCACGCTGTCATGATAGATGCGGCGCACCTTGCGCGCCGTCCCCTTGAAGATCGTATGCTCTCCCATGGTGACCTGCCCGTCGCCGGCCACGGCCGTTTTGCCGTCGCGCCGGACCGCGCAGATCGTCGTTCCTCGGAATCCTGTCATATCATTCACCTCACTGTACATCATCAAAGCATCCGGTACCGTATCCGGAAAGGATCTCCCCGATCTTTTCAAAAGACTGCCGGGCCGTCTTTTCAAGGCGTGCCTGCTTATCCCCGCCGCCCACGGCCCCCTCCATCAGGGAGAAGGTGATGTTCATGGGCTGGAAATGCCGGTTGGCCGCCGCCACGTAATATCCCAGCGCCCCCAGGGCCGTCCCACGGGTAAAGGGAGGCGGCGTCATCCCGCTCACCTCGGCTGCCAGGCTGACGCCCGTGACCAGCCCGCTGGCCGCGCTCTCCACGTAGCCTTCCACGCCCGTGATCTGACCGGCGAAATACAGCCCGTCTCCGCCGATGAAGCGGTAGTGGTCGTCAAGCACCCCGGGGCTGTTGAGAAAAGTGTTCCTGTGCATGACGCCGTAGCGCTCGAACACCGCGTTCTCGAGCCCCGGGATCATGGAGAACACTCTCTTCTGCTCGGGAAATTTGAGCCTGGTCTGGAAACCGACGATATTGTAGGCGGTCTCGGCCGCGTCGTCCCGGCGCAGCTGGACCACCGCGAACAGATCCCCCTGGGGCCAGTGCCGCTTGAGCCCCGCCGCCTTCATCGGGCCGAAGGCAAGCGCCATCATGCCCCGGCGGGCCATGGATTCCACCGGCATGCACCCCTCGAACACACCGGATTCCTCAAACCCGTGGACGGGCGCCGTCTCGGCTTCCAGCAGCGCGTTCACGAAAGCAAAGTACTGCTCCCGGGTCATGGGGCAGTTCAGGTAATCGTCCCCGTCCCCCCGGTCGTACCGGGAAGCGCGGAACATTTTACTTTCGTCCAGGGAGTCCCTGGACACGATGGGCGCCGCCGCGTCATAGAAATTGAGCGCCGAGATGCCCGGCAGCTCCAGGATCTTTTCGCACAGGGCCTCGCTGACCAGGGGACCGGGCGCCAGGATGCACGGACCGTAAGGGATCGAAGTGACCTCGCCCGGGATCACCCGGATATTGGGATGCGCCGTCACCCGCTCGGTCACGGCCCGCGAGAACCCCACGCGGTCCACCGCCAGGGCCGAGCCCGCCGGGATGCGGTGCTCGTCGGCGCAGCGCATGATCAGGCTGCCCATCCGCCGCATCTCCTCCTTAAGGAGGCCCACGGCGTTCTGGACCCGGTCCGACCTTAAGGAATTCGAACAGACGAGCTCGGCGAAATCCGCCGAGTGATGGGCCGGGGTCATCCTGTCGGGCTTCATCTCCATCAGATCCACCCGGACGCCCCTTTCGGCCAGCTGCCAGGCCGCCTCGCAGCCCGCCAGACCGGCACCGACCACCGTCGCCTTACGCATTCCCGGCCTCCGTGTCCTCCTCCACCAGGCGCTTGTACCCGCAGGCCTTGTCCGCGCACAGATACCAGACGCCCTGTTTGTTGCTCTTGCGGATCATATACCCGCCGCACCGGGGGCAGGGATCCTTCACGGGCTGCTCCCAGGACACGAAATCGCACTCCGGATATCTTTCGCAGCCCCAGAACTTGCGGTTCTTCCGGCTGATCTTTTCAAGAAGCTCCCCGCCGCAGACCGGGCAGGGCACATGGATGTACTTCAGGACGGGCCGGGTATTGCGGCATTCGGGGAAGTTCGGGCACGCCAGGAACCGCCCGAAACGCCCGTTCTTGTACACCATCATGGCGCCGCATTCCTCACAGGGCACGTCGCTGACCTCGTCCTCCAGGCGGATCTTCTCCACCTCGCTCTCGGCCTTTTTGAGTTCCTTGTCAAAGCCCGGATAGAATTCCCGGAGCACCTGCTTCCAGTCCTCTTCCCCGACGGAGACGGTGTCCAGTTCCTTCTCCATATCGGCCGTGAATCCGATATCCACGATCTTCGGGAAATAATCGGTCATGAGCTGATTGACCAGGTATCCCATCTCCGTAGGATACAGCCGCTTTTTCTCCCGGGTGATATAGCCGCGGGCCAGGATGGTAGTGATCGTGGGAGCGTAGGTGGAAGGCCTGCCGATGCCCTTTTCCTCCAGGGCGCGCACCAGAGAGGCTTCCGTATACCGCTGAGGAGGCTGCGTGAAATGCTGCTCCTCATTCACGTCCAGCAGCTCCACGCGATCCTTTTCCTTCAGGTCGGGGATCTTGGCGGCTTTTTCCGTCTGTTCGTCGTCGCTGCTCTCCTCATAAACGGAGGTGAAACCGGCGAAAGCTTTCTTCTCGCCGCTGCAGCGCAGGACGACGCTGCCGCCCGTCACGTCCACGGTCACGGTATCGTAGACCGCCGGGGCCATCTGGCAGGCCAGGAACCGGTTATAGATCAGCCGGTAAAGCTTATACTGGTCATTGGTCAGGAAGCTCCGGATGCTCTCGGGCGTCCTTAAAACATCGGTCGGGCGGATGGCCTCGTGGGCATCCTGAGCCGTGGCCCTGCCTTTGAACACATTGGGTTCCGGGGGCAGGAACCTGTCACCGTACTCCTGCCGGATATAGTCCCGCGCCGCGGCGACCGCTTCCTCGCTCAGGCGGGTGGAATCGGTACGGATATACGTGACCAGGCCCTGGGCGCCTTCTTTCCCGATCTCCACACCCTCATACAGGCCCTGGACCACCTGCATGGTCTTCTG
>CADCQZ010000229.1 GCA_902803675.1 uncultured Eubacteriales bacterium | reverse complement strand
TCTGCAGGATCATCGCGGAGATCTCCTGCGGGCCGTACTGCTTGCCGTCGATGTTCACCTTGTAGTTGGTGCCCATCTGCCGCTTGATGGACGAGATGGTCCTGTCCGGATTGGTGATGGCCTGCCGCTTGGCGATCTGGCCCACCAGGCGCTCACCGTCCTTGGTGAAAGCCACGACGGACGGGGTGGTCCTGGAGCCTTCCGCGTTGTTGATCACGACGGGCTGGCCGCCTTCCATGACCGCCACACAGCTGTTGGTGGTACCAAGGTCTATACCGATCATTTTACTCATAGTTCATTCCTCCTGTTCGATGTTTATTGTCGATCCTTGTTAGCTTTGTTATATGAAGAACGCCGCCCGCCCCAAAGGGCGGATAACGTTATTCTCCCACGACCTGCACCATCGCGTGGCGCAGAACGAAATCTCCGAGCCTGTATCCCTTCTGGAACACCTGGCACACCGTGCCCGGCTCTCCCTGGCTGGGGTCCGCGTTCATGACGGCATTCTCGTACCGGGGGTCGAATTTCTCGCCCTTGCGGTCGATCACTTCCACGCCGCGCTTTTTGAGGATATCCATCAGCTGGCGGCAGGTCATGGCCACGCCCTCTTTGAGGCTGCTGTCTTCCCCGGCGGCTTCCAGAGCACGCTCCAGATTGTCCACCACCGGCAGGATCAGCTTGATCAGATCCCTGGCGCCTTCCTCGTAGCTCTCGGCGCGCACCGACGCGTTGCGCTTGCGGAAATTGTCGAAATCCGCCTGCACCCGCTGCGCCAGGCCGAGATACTCCTCCGCCTTCGCCCGCGCTTCCTCAAGAGCCGGGTCCTCCCGGACCTCTTCCTTGACCTCGGGGACTTCCGCTTCCTGTTCGGGAGCCGCTTCCTCCGGGACCACAGGCGTTTCTTCCTCAGGGATAACCTTCTTTTTACTCATTTCATCACCCGCTTATCTTGATCAGTCATCATATCTCCCCGGCAAGGGAGCTGAGCATGCCGCCCACCGCGTGGAGGACCCGGAGCACGCTGCCGTAGGGCATCCTGGCCGGGCCGATCACGCCGATCGTTCCCTGATGGCCCCCGCCCGCCGCGTAGCAGGCGCAGACCGCCGCGCAGTCCTCCAGTTCCTTGACGCCCAGTTCCGGCCCGATCCGGACGCTGAAGGGCGTCACGCCGCCGGTGGGGAAAAACCTGAGGAGCTTTTCCCGCGTCTCCAGAGCGGACATGAAGCCCCGGGCCTTGCTCACGTCGGCGTATTCCGGATAGTTGAGGATATTGTGGGTGCCGTGGACGGCGATGGTATCCTCGCTGGTCTGGCGGGCCATCTGGCTGGCCAGGTCCGAGATATCCCGGCATACCCTCTCATTGGCGCCGCTGTAACGGGAGTAGGTCGCCAGCATCTCCTGGACCTCCTGAAGGGTGTGCCCCTTCAGACGCTCGCTGAGCAGGCGGGAAATGCTGTAGAGGTCGTCCGAATTGAGCGCCTCGGACACGTGGATCACGGAATTGCGGATCACGCCGCCGTCCGTGATGATGACAAGGAGGGCGCTCCCGGGATCCATGGCCACCAGCTGCAGCCCGGTGATGCGCAGATCCAGCTGCTTGGGCATCATGACCACCGCCGTGTAGCGGGTCAGTTCGCTCAGGGCCGCGGCCGCGCTCTCCACCACATCCTGCATCCGGGCCAGGCGCTCCTCGAAATAATCCCGGATGGGCTTTTCGTCCCCCAGGAAGCTCATGGACGAGATCAGCCCGTCCACATACAGGCGGTAGGCCCGCATGCTGGGCACCCGCCCGGCGCTGACGTGAGGCTGTTCGAGGTACCCCATCTCCTCCAGATCGCTCATCTCGTTGCGGATCGTGGCGGAGGACAGCGTCGTTTCGTACTTCCGGGAGATCGTACGGCTCCCCACGGGCATGGCCGTGTGCACGTAATCATCGATCACCGCCAGCAGGATCCGCTTTTTCCGGTCATCCAGGCCGGTCCCATACCCGGTCATGGTCCTCCTCCTCTCCTCGTTGTTAGCACTCGACCGAGTTGAGTGCTAATCACAGTAGGAAGGATACCATGGTTTCGCCGTCTTGTCAACATCTAAAGGAAAAATTATTGTTTTAATTGTTGAAAAAATATTTCAAAAAGACTTGCATTTTGTTATGAAATTATTGTAAAATAACTACGGATTGTCTAAAATCCTGTTTTTGCTTCTGATACAATCCATATGAGAGGATGAAAATCAATTGAGTAAGCGTATTCTGCTGGTGGATGACGAGCCCCTGCTGCTCAAAGGTCTCCGTTTCACCCTGGAGCAGGAGGGATACGAGACCCTCACAGCCAACGACGGCGAGGAAGCGCTGACCCTGTTTTATGAAAATCCGGTGGACCTGATCCTTCTGGACGTGATGCTGCCCAAGATGGACGGCATCGCCGTGTGCCAGAAGATCCGGGAGACCAGCACCGTGCCCATCATCATGCTCACGGCCAAGGGCGAGGACATGGACAAGATCCTCGGCCTTGAGTACGGCGCCGACGACTATATGACCAAGCCCTTCAACATCCTGGAGGTCAAGGCCCGCATCAAGACCATCCTGCGCCGCACCAACCAGCCCGTACAGATGGAGACGAGGAAGATCATCCGCGTCCACGACATGGAAGTCAACGTGATCAACCGCAGCGTGACCCTGGCGGGCAAGGACATCCGCCTCACCGCCAAGGAGTTCGACCTGCTGCAGCTGTTCATCAACAACCGCGGCAAGGTGTTCAGCCGGGAGACCATGCTGGAGACCGTCTGGAAATACGACTACATGGGCGACGCCCGCACGGTGGACGTGCATATCCGGCGCCTGAGAGAAAAGATCGAGCGCAACCCGACCCAGCCTGAATTCATCTTCACCAAGTGGGGAGTGGGCTACTATTTCACTGACAAGGACTGATCACGGACATCTGAAATTCCGGTTTCAGCTTTTGATCGCTTTCCTGCTGATCGTGGGATTGTCCTTCGGGGCAATGGCCAGCATCCTGACCAGCATGGTAGGCGATTATTTGTATGAAGAAAAGATCAACACCCAGGGAGCGGCTCTGGAGAGCCTGGCTTCCCGGGTGGCGCCATCTCTTTTCCGGGGCGACACGGAGGCGATCCGGGACACGCTCCGGGAAGCGGCCGCCCAGATGAACGCCCGCATCCTTTTGTGCGACGCGGACGGCAAAGTGCAGGCGGACACCCGGGGCCTGAGCAACGGCCACCGCCTGGACCAGCGGGAGATCGCCTCGATCCTGGTGATGGGCACGCCCCTTGACTACGCCGTGCACCGGGAGAGCACCGGGGAGGTGCTCGATCCCCAGGGCGCGCTGTTCCGCGCCCAGGAGACGGACTGGGACTCCTACTGCGCCGCGGCGGTGGTGTGGAGCAACGAGGTGATCGGGGCCCTGGTGCAGGTCACCAGCGCCGAGACCATGATGCGTTCCCTGTTCCAGATGCGGGACAGGACACTGTTCATCCTGGTGCTCACCGCGGCCGCGGCCCTGGCGGCCTCCCTGATCCTGGCCCGGGTCATGACAAGGCCTATCAACCGGCTGATGCGGGGCATCCAGCACATGTCCAGGGGCGATTTTTCCTCCCGCGTGGTGGTCAAGGGCTCCGGGGAGATGCGCCGGCTGGCCCAGGCCTTCAACGCCATGAGCGAAAAGGTGGAGACCCTGGACCAGAGCCGCAACCAGTTCGTATCCAACGCCAGCCATGAATTGAAAACGCCCCTGGCCACGATGAAGATCATGATCCAGTCCCTGATCCTCCAGCCGGACATGGACCGCGCCCTGCGCACCGAGTTCCTGACGGATATCGACCGGGAGATCGACCGGCTGAGCGCCATCATCAGCGACCTGCTCACCCTGGTGAAGATGGACTCCAGCGACATCCGCCTCACGAAGGAGGAACTGATCCTGGGCGACCTGTGCGCCGATACCCAGCGCCTGCTGACGCCCATGGCGGAAAAGAAAAACCAGCGGATCATCCTGGACATCTCCGATCCGTGCCTGATGACGGCGGACAAGAGCAAGCTGACCCAGGTGGTCTACAACCTGGTGGAAAACGCCGTCAAGTACACCCAGGAGGGCAGCGAGATCCGCGTGAGCCTGGCCCGCGTGGGGCGCGACGCCCAGATGATCGTATCCGACAACGGCCCGGGCATCCCCAAGGACGCCCTCCCCCATATATTCGACCGTTTCTTCCGGGTGGACAAGGCCCGCAGCCGTGAGAGCGGCGGCACCGGTCTGGGACTGTCCATCGTCAAGCAGTTCGTGACGCTCCACGGCGGCGACATCCGGGCGGAGAGCGAGCTGGGCAAGGGGACCCGGTTCATCGTGACCCTGCCCCTCCGGGAAGGCGCCCTGCCCGGCGGACGCTGAGAGGATCTGTCCGATCAACGATACGGCCGACGCGTCTCACGCGCCGGCCGTCTTTTTATGCCCGCCCCTCACTTTTTTTCGGCACGGCGATAAAGATCGGCGCGCCGTTCCCGACGCGCCGATCACGGTATCTGACTTTAAGCTCCGGTCACGGGAGATATTTCCCCGCGGCCAGGTAGAGCCGGTACCACTCCCGGTGGGTGAGATCCACCCCCGAAGCGCCGCAGATGTCCCTCAGGTGCCGCGGGTCCATGGTGCCCGCGATGGCCTGCATGCGGGCCGGATGCCTGAGGATCCAGGCGATGGCCACGGCCGACTTGGCCGCGCCGTACTTTTCGCCCAGCTCCTTAAGGGCCCTGTTGAGCTCCGGGAAATCGGGGTGATCCAGGAAGCAGCCGCCGAACATGCCGAACTGGAGGGGCGACCAGGCCTGGATCGTGATGTCGTTGAGGCGGCAGTAGTCCAGGATCCCGTTGTCCCGGTCGCATGACCGGTCCGTGGACAGGTTGTTCAGGTACAGGGCCGGATCGATCAGCTGGGTCTGCTCCAGGGAAAACTGGAGCTGGTTTATCACCAGGGGCTGGGCAACGAACTTTTTGAGCAGCCGCATTTGGCCGGGTGTCACGTTGCTGACGCCGAAATAACGCACCTTGCCGCTCCGGGCCAGAGCGTCGAAGGCCTCCGCCACCTGTTCCGGCTCGAAAAGCAGGTCCGGCCGGTGGAGGAGCAGCACGTCCAGATAGTCCGTTTTGAGCCGGCGCAGGCTGCCGTCCACGCTCTCAAGGATGTCTTCCTTTGACCAGTCGAACTCCTGCCGGTCGAAATGCAGGCCGCACTTGCTCTGCAGGATCACGTCTTCCCGCTTCAGGCCGGTCAGCCCGAAGGCGTCGCCGAAGCGCGTTTCCGCCTCCCCGTCGCCATAGCAGGTAGCGTGGTCGAAAAAGTTCACGCCCTCCTCCGCGGCGGTACGGATCATCTCCGCCGCGGCTTCCGCCGAAAGGGCGGGCATACGCATGCAGCCCAGGATGATGCTTGACGCCTTCTTCGGCCCGTTGACGATATCGATGGTACGCATTTAAAGTCCTCCTTCAGTTCCGCCGGCCGGGCACCGTCCCCTTATCCGGCGGTCGTCTCAGTCGACCTTCAGGTCCTTCCAGGCCCGCGCCAGGCTGTCGATGATCTCCAGGTGCTGGGGGCACGCCGCCTCGCAGGCGCCGCAGCCGACGCAGTTGTCCGCGCCGCTGCCGTTTTCCCGGATGCGCCTGAGCTCCCAGTTGTGTTTCGGGTCGGTCTCGTAGAGGGACACGTTGTTCCACACGGAAAAGACCCCGGGGATGTTCACGCCGTTGGGGCAGGGCATGCAGTACCGGCGGCCGGTGCAGCCGATCTTCGTGCGGCTGTAATAGGCGGCGCGCACGTCGTCCATCAGTTTCCGCTCCTCCGGTGTCATGATGCCGCTGTCCACCGTGTCGAAGATGCGCAGGTTATCGTCGATCTGCTCCGCTTCGTTGCAGCCGGAGAGCACCACCGACACCTGGGGATGGTCGCACAGCCAGCGGAAGGCCCACTCCACGGGGG
>CADCQZ010000228.1 GCA_902803675.1 uncultured Eubacteriales bacterium | reverse complement strand
TTCCTGCGCATCGGCAACGGCCGGGTGATGGACAACGTGGACTGCGGCGGCATGGCCGCCCGGGTGGATTTGGAAAGCGGGCGTCTGCTCACCGTGGGCGCGGACAAGCAGGGCAACACCTATGAAAAGCATCCCATCACCAAGACGCCCATTGTGGGCTTTGAAATTCCTTTCTTTGAAGAAGCCAAGCAAATGTGCCTGGAGGCCATGCGCGTGGTGCCCCAGGTGCGTTTCGTGGCCTGGGACGTGGCCGTCACCCCTTCGGGCCCCCTGTTCATCGAGGGGAACTCTTTCCCCAGCCACGCGGTGCCCCAGTTCGCCGCCCATTATCCGGACGGGATCGGCATCCTGCCGGAGTTTGACCGCTTTATCGACGTGTCCAGCATCCGCGCGGGGAAGGTCGCGGCACCCTGAACCGTTCTATACGGGAAGGCATACGATCTTGAGGAGATGAATTTATGGATCTGCTTAAAACCATGCTCGTGTATATGACCATCCTGCTGACCTCGGCGGTCCAGGCGGACCCGGCGGTCACGCCCGCTCCTGCGGGTTCCATCCCGTCCCCAAAGGTCACGGTCACGGCCACCGCCGCGCCTGTGCCCACGGCCACTCCGGTGCCCGATACGGCCTACACCACGCTGTATTCCGGGGACAGGGGAGAAGCGGTCCGCCGCCTGCAGGAGGCCCTGAAAGCGAAGGGATACTACACGGATACTGTGGACGGCGCCTACGGCAGGAACACCCGCAAGGCCGTGGAAGCCTTCCAGACCGCCAACGGCCTTAAGGCGGACGGCATCGCCGGGCCGGTGACTCAGCGTCTCCTTTTTGACGGTATCGTCACCACAGCCTCGCCGGTGCCCTCGGCGGTCACTGCCGTTCCACAGGCGACGGTCACGGTCACGTACCTGGATCAGGACAATAACATCGTGGCCCAGCGGCAGGTGATCCTGCGCGCTTCGGCGACGGTCTACGCCCAGGCGGACGCTCTGCCCGCGGGCTACGCCCTGACCGGCACCACCACCGTGTGGGTCAATGTGACCGGCGGGGCGGCAGAGCCCGCCTCGGTGATCTTCCACTGCGCACAGGCTGCCGCGGCGCCGACCCTGGCGCCCACCCGGGAGCCCGCGTCCACTCCTGCCGCGGCCAAGGTCAATGTGTTCTATGTGGATGAGGACGGCAGGCTGCTGTCCAGCGCCGCCGTGAGCCTGTACGCCTCCGGTGTGGTCTACGCCCAGGCCGGCATGGTGCCTGCCGGGTATGAACTGGCCTCCCGGGACAGCGTCCCGGTGACGGTATCCGGCGGCAGCGCGGACCCCGCGTCCGTCACGTTCATTTATCACAGCCCGGCCACCGCGGCGCCCACGCTGGTGCCTACGGCCGCTCCCACCCTGATCCCCACCGAGGCTCCCGTCATCATCACTCAGGAGCCCGCGGAGGAGCCGATGGCCACGGCGGTGCCCATCGTGGACGGCCCCACCCCGGGACCGACTGAAGAGCCCGCGGAGGGACCGACAGAAGGACCGACAGAAGGACCGACCGAGGAACCCGCGGAGGAACCGACGGAAGAGCCGACTGAGAAACCGACGGAAGAGCCGACTGAGGAGCCCACGGAAGAGCCGACGGAAGAGCCGACGGAAGAGCCCACCGAGAGACCGACGGAAGAGCCGACGGAAGAGCCGACTGAGGAGCCGATGGCCACGGCGGTGCCCATGGACGAGCCCGCGCAGCTGATCGTCGGCGGGGCCGTCGTGATCAACGATGTGCCCAGCAGTATCTCCTGGTGCACGTATGACGGGAGCGCGATCCTCGTCTCTCTCCGGGACCTGGCCGACGCGGCGGGCCTCGTTTACGGCGGGGACGGGCATGAGTACATCGAGGTCATCCTGAACGGGCATCAGATCCATGCCCAGTACGCGGACGGGCAGGTGCGCTCCCTGACAGTGGACGGCGATCTCGTGGACAGCCTGCCGGGCTTCAGGGTCCTGTGCGTGGAGGATACACTGTTCCTGTCGACGGCGGTCCTGGATCACTGCGGCGCCGAATGCGTCCTCCTGGGGGATGACCTGCATATTTCCATCGTCAACTGATCTTGAGCGGACCGGAACTCAAATTGGGTCTTGCTAACGGGACATGAAACGGCTATAATGATACCAACAGGTATCCATGTTCAATAAGGAGGAGATCATATGGGAAAGTTTGTGGTAAAAAATACCAAGACCGGCGTTAAGTTCGACCTGAAAGCCACCAACGGCGAAGTGATCCTGACCAGTGAAGTCTATACCACCGAGCGCAGCTGCATGAAGGGCGTGGCCAGCGTGCAGAAGAACGCCCCCGCGGCCCCCGTGGAGGATCAGACGGTCGAGAACATCGAAAAGCAGAAATGCCCCAAGTTCGAGATCTACCTGGACAAGGCCGGTGAGATCCGTTTCCGCCTCAAGGCCACTAACGGCCAGATCATCGGCGTTTCCGAAGGCTATAAGGCCATGAAGAGCTGCGTCAACGGCATCGAATCCGTCAAGAAGAACGTCGAGGACGCCAAGATCGAGAGGGTCACCGAGTAAACCGCGTTTGGGACTACTTTATAAGTCCGCGGGGCATACGCCCCGCGGACTTGTTTTATCGTCCCTTCACTTAAAAGTCAGGGGAAGGGTATAGACAGAAACCTGACAGGAGCGAAAAAGAACGGTCATTCAGTTCTGCTGGTTCATCCACTTTTCCGCCAGACGCACCGCCGCCATGGCGTCGCGGGCATAGCCGTCCGCGCCGATGGACTGCGCCCAGCTTTCCGTCAGCACGGCGCCGCCCACGATGATCCTGCATCGGGGCGCTTTTTCGTGGACCAGGCGGATCGTTTCCTCCATGGCGGGCACGGTGGTGGTCATCAGGGCGCTCAGGCCCAGGAGGGGCGCGTCAAGGCGCGTGACGGCGTCAAGGATCTTTTCCGGCGGCACGTCTTTTCCCAGATCCGTGACCCGGTAGCCGTAGTTCTCCATCAGCAGGCGCACGATATTTTTGCCGATGTCGTGCACGTCGCCCCGCACTGTCGCCAGCACCATGCGCGGGCCGTTCTGAGCGCCGCCTGTTTTCGTCCTCTCCCGGATGATCCCGAAGGCGGCTTCGGCGGCCTCGGCGCTCATGAGCAGCTGGGGCAGGTAGAGGGTCTTTGCCTCGAATCCCTTCCCGACCTCATTGAGGGCCGGGATGATCTCGTCCCGGATCAGC
>CADCQZ010000227.1 GCA_902803675.1 uncultured Eubacteriales bacterium | reverse complement strand
TCCCGCATGTTGAAATGCCCCCAGTAGGTGCCGTTGATATACACCAGCACCGGCTTCCAGGCCAGGGTGATGATGTCCGTATCGATGTATTTGTCGATCAGGCGGGACTGGACGCCGTCGGACACCCGGGTCCACACGCAGTCGTTGCCCGAATTGCGCAGGGTGAAGGACTTGTAGAACGTGTAGGGCCGGTCCTCGAACAGGGGGTATTCGAAATACTTGCTCCCGGACCCGCCGGCGGCGCGGATCTTCATGCTCTTCTGGGGCATGTCCAGACTGTAGGCGCCCATCAGGTCGATCTTCATGGCCTGGGAAAAGACCGCCCGGCCGGTGCTCTGGAGCAGGTATTCCACGTACCCGGGCCGATTGATCTTGCCGTACTTGCGGTAGATCGTGTTCCTGAAGGGGATGCCCTTGGATTTGTCCACGTTGTCGCCCACGGTGAAAAGGCCGTCCTCCGGGTTCCACAATTCGTCCGGATCCACGATCAGGGACACCACGTCCAGGGTGTAGTAGGTGTTCATCACATAGCTGACCGACGCCGTCTCGGAGGGCTGGAGCCCGCTTTCAAACACCCTGGCGCGGATCACGCTCGTCGCGGTCACGTGAAAGGGCCCGGTATAGACCTGGGAATTGGTCATGGTGGGGATGCTGCCGTCCAGGGTGTAGCGGACCTGGCCCGCCCCGCTCCAGAGGACCTCCACATCGATCTGGCCCTCGTACAGGCCGCCGGCCACGGAGAACGACGGCTTTTCGGAAAAGCCCGTGAAGCCCGTGCCGTTGCCCTGGCCGGGCGTGGGCGCGTCATAATAAAAAAAACCGTCCTTCCCCAAGGATCGGCCGTAAGAGTAGTCCGTCGGCACCCGGGGCACGTACAGCCGGTCCACCACCTCGCCCCGGCTGTCGGACAGAGTCATCATCTCGCCCCCCGCGCTGGACAGGGCAAAGGAGGCGTGGAGCCTGGACGCGTCCGATCCCGCGGAAGCGGACTTGTCCAGCAGGATCACTTTGTACTCTCCCGGATAGATCACCGCGCCCTGGGGAAAAGTCCATTTCCGGGGCCAGTTGATATTGTCGCTCAGGCCCCATCCGCTCACGTCCACATAGGCGCTCCCGGCGTTGTACAGTTCCACGTAATCGCTCGCCCGCTCCCCCTTGACGGCCACCACCGCGTCGGCGGAGGACATCACCTCGGTGATATACACCGAATAGGGGTTCTTCGCCCGCAGATACTCGTCCGCCCGGGCGGCGCCCGAGATGTTGTTGGGCGCGCCGGGCGTGCCCAGAGTGAACACCTTCCACTCCAGGGTGTAGGGATCCCGGCCGTAGGTCATGTCCCTGGGCAGATTGTCGATGGTCACCCGGTCCATCAGCTGGCCCGTCAGGCTG
The DNA here is from genome assembly GCA_902803675.1 of uncultured Eubacteriales bacterium. The sequence goes on along the minus strand of CADCQZ010000227.1, from coordinate 6,499 downwards.
GAAAGCACGATCGTCTCCCGCTCGGCGCTGACGGCGAAATTGGTGTGGGGATACAGCGTGGCCGCCTCCAGCTTGTTCTTGCCGGAGCAGAAGACCAGGTAATACCCGTGGGGCGCGATCACCGCGCCGGCGGGGAAGGTCCACTTCACGGGCCGGGTGTCGTCGTCGGACAGGGCGTACTGGCTCAGATCGATCGCCGTGTCGGTGGTGTTGTAAAGCTCGATCCAGTCGGACAGTTCGCCGTCCTCGTCCCTCAGGCCGGACCGGGGCGCCGCCATGATCTCGTTGATCACCACCGCGCCGGGATTGACCTGGTAGCTCTTCAGATAGTCCAGATGCCCGTCGATGGTATTGGGGAACCCGGGAGAGGCCTCATTGCTGCTCACCCACTCCCCGTTGACCTTGCAGTAGCTCTCGTCCTGGTTGAGGGTGGGCACCGTCACGTGATCGATCGCCACGCCGGACGCGTCGAAAAGGAACACCGTGTCCCCGTAGGAGGACAGCTTCATCTTGGCGTGGAGGACGCTCCCCGCCTCATTGGCGTTGGTGTCGTCGCAGAACACCACCACCCGCTCTCCCGGGGCGAGGGTCATGTCCGGGAACAGGAACTTGATCCTGTCGGACCGGTCAGACAGGCCCACGTTTTTGATGTTCATGTCCCCGTCCGTCGTGTTGACGATCTCCACCCAGTCGCCGAACAGGCCGTGGTCGTCCGGCAGGGTGCTGGCGTTGTCGCTCATGATCTCGGACAGCTCCAGGCCCCGGTGAAGGCTGGAATCCAGCCCGGCGCCGTTGACAGCCATGTTGACAGGCTGCTTGGGCATCACCACGATCAAAAGGATGAGCAGCGCGCCCAGGATGATCACCAGCGGCGTGCGCACGTCTTTTTTGTTGTATCTGCGGTTGATTTTCCCGTCGGAAGATCTCATCGCGTCAAAGCTCCTTCTATATCGGATCGGTCAGGCCCGCGCAAGGCTATTCCCCGTCGAGCAGCGCGGCCGTCTCCGCCCGGGCGTTCTGACCCACGCACAGGACCACCGCCGTGCCCCGGCGTTCCACCGAGGCGGCCTCCTGCAGGCGGTAAGCGTCCGGCGAGTAATTGCGGGACTCCCTGCGGCGGGCCTCCAGATAATCCCCGAGAAGGCCCTGCACCTGTTCCGCCGCCTTCGCGTCGACGGCGCGCACCGCGACGATCTCGCGCCCGGAAAGGGGATCGCCCTGCAGGTACAGGCACTCCGCCGCCATCGTCTCTTCGATGCCGGTCATGTCCTGAAGATCCTCGAAGGGCATCTGAGTCAGGTCCGCGATATCCTCAACAGCGGCCTGAGCCTTTTCCTTCAGGGACTTTTTCGCCGTATCCGCGGCCGGGCCGTTATCCCCGGGCGCGCCGCAGGCTGAGAGCGCCAGGCACAGGCACAGGCATACGGCCGCCGTCAAGATCCTTTTTGTCATCGGTGCCTCCGGGATCATATCCCGCAGCGGGCCGGCCTTAAGCCGGACCGCGGCTGAAAGAGAGTCATAAGGGCATTACCGCCCGGATACATATTACCAAAAACTCAAAGCCGTGGCAATAGAAAAGGCGGCCGCGGCGCCCGCCGGGGGATAAGTTTACATTTCGTCCCGGCCGCTTTTACGGACCGTGAGCGGGGTGCCGCAGTACCGGCACAGGTCCCCGGAACGGTAGACCATGGCCGCGGCGCCGCAGCCGGGACAGCGCGCCGCGCTCCCCTCCGGCGCCTCCCTGAAGGTCATGGTGTCCGTCTTGAGGTCGATATGACCGTTGAAATACCCCCGCCGGCACATCTCCCGGAGCTTCTTGAGCACTTCCTCACGCGTCGACCCCACGGCTTCGCTCAGGTCGGACACGGACCTGTCATGGGCCAGGACGGAGGAGTAGAGCCGGAAATCCTTCACGAGTTCCTTCGTGCGCCGGGCGGAGCGGATGATCAGGGCGTGCAGCGCCGCGAGGCCCAGGCTGATCACGGGCATCCAGATCTCATCGGCGCCGTGGATCACGAAAAAACCGGCCACGCCGATCAGCCCCCAGAACACGGTGGTGACCCAGCCGAACAGGGCGCCCGCGTGGGCGATCAGGGTATCCAGGATGATGCGCGGTCGACGGTCCATATGTTTCCTCCCATGAAAGCGTCCCGGCCGGATGAAACGATGACGCGCAAAGCGCTCAGCGCCCGGCCCCGGCGTCCGGCGCCTCGTCCCTCAGGTCCTCCCAGATGCCCGGGATCAGGGCCATCTCCTTCTTGTCCAGCCCCAGGATCTGCCCCAGCTGATAGGAAGCGTACCGGTCATCCTGCCGGAAGGCGTCGACGCTCGGCTCCACGTCGCAGCAGTAATTGCCGATGATCGTGACCGAAAAGCCGTGATCCCGCCGGTACTGCGCCCCCACGGCGTTGTAGAGGGCCTGCCCCCAGCGCTGGTGATAGGCGGAGGTGATGACGGTGAGCGTGGTCCTTTTAAGATCCCGGAGGATCATGAAGGTGTTCAGGGCGTTTTCCGCCGTGGTCAGGGCGCTCTCATCGGTGAAGATCCTCTCCGGGGAAACGCCGCGGACACGGATGAGATAGTCCTTCATCATGCCGGCCTCGGTGTGCCGCTCGGGATTATTGCTCCCCGTCGCGCCGCCGGTGCACACGAGCACGGCCTCCGGGAAAGCGGCGGCCGCGGCTGCCGCGGCGTCGCAGCGCATTTTCAGTTCCTCCGTCATCTCCCCGTTCTCCAGGCCGTAACCCAGGACCGCGAAAGCGTGGAGCGAGGCGTCCGGGACAGGGAGAGCGCCGGCGTCGTCCCGCCCGTGGATCATAAGGGGATATTCCGGATCGAGATAGACCCGCTTCCAGTGCTCCGTGACGGATGTGACCACCTCGTCGTGAAGGGCCTGCGTTTCCCGATCGATACGGTCGAGGATCACAGGCCCCGGGAACTCATTGGCGATCACCAGATCCCTCAGAAGACGGCCGATGCCCGGGGCTTCCTCGGCCCGGCAGAAGCCGGAACACAGGGTGAACAGAAGGGCGAGCGCGGCGAACCTGAGCACGTGAGACCTCCTTTTTATCAAGCGAGGGGACGGCCGGATAGCCGTCCCCTGCCATGAACCCAAAACAACGGGAACTGTCACTTGTTCTCCCGGGCGATGGTCGCCTTGATGCGGCGGACGCCGGCCGAGGAGGATTCTTCCTTGAGGATCTTGAAGCCCTTCAGGTCCCCGGTGTTGGACGCGTGGGGACCGCCGCAGATCTCCTTGGAGAAGCGGCCCATGGTGTACACCTTGACCCGCTCGCCGTACTTGCTCTCGAACAGGCCGATGGCGCCCTGAGCCTTGGCTTCCGCCACGGTCATCTCCTCCAGGGTGACCGGCACCTTGGCGTCGATGGCCTCGTTGACCAGGCGCTCCACCTCTTTGATCTCCTCGGGGGTCATCTTGCGGCCGAAGGTGAAGTCGAACCGCAGGCGCTCCGGGGTGATGTTGCTGCCGTTCTGGTGCACTTCCTCCCCCAGCACCTTCCTCAGGGCCGCGTGCATCAGATGGGTGGCGGTGTGCAGGCAGGCGGTCTGCTCGCTGGAATCCGCCAGGCCGCCCTTGAAGCGCTGCTCGGCGCCGGCGTGGCTGGTCTCCTGATGCTTTTTAAACCTCTGGGCGAAGTCCTCCTGATCCACATGCAGGCCGTTCTCCCGGGCCAGCTCCACCGTCATCTCGATGGGGAAGCCATAGGTGTCATAGAGCTTGAAGGCGCTGCGGCCGTCCATGGTCCTGAGGGTCTCGGCGAACTTATCCAGCGCGGCGGAAGCGGTCTTCAGATCGGTCTGCCCCTCGGCGAAAGCCTTCAGGGCGGCGATGACCGGCTGCTGCTCGGGCGTGGGCCTCAGGGCGGAGGCCGTCTGGGCGGCCGCTTCCCTGGCGGCGTCGGGGTCGTTCCCGGCGAATACGTTTTTCAGGCTCTCCACCCGGCCGGACACCTGACGGATGTTGCCGAGCACTTTCTCGAACTCGCGGATGCCCTGTTTGAGGGTGCGCTGGAAGCGCTTTTCCTCCAGGAGCAGCTGCTCCAGGACGAAGTCCCGGTGGCTCTCCAGCTCCGGATACACGTCCCTGTACTGGTCGATGATCACCCGGGCGATCTCGGCGGTGAAGCCCTCCTCCAGGCCCAGCTGCATGCCGAAGCGCACGGCGCGGCGGATGAGACGGCGCAGGATATAGCCCTGGTCCACGTTGCTGGGCGTGACGGCCCTGTCATCCCCCAGGATGAAGGTGGCCGTGCGCAGATGGTCCGCGATGATCCTGAAGGCGCGGGTGGTCTCCGGATCGCTCAGATAGTCCCGCTTGGAGAGCTCGTGGATCTTGGCCAGGATGTCCGAGAACAGGTCGGTCTCATAGACGCTGTTCTTGCCCGTGAGCACGCAGATGGTCCTCTCAAGGCCCATGCCGGTGTCCACGTTCTTCTGCTCCAGGGGCTTGAAGCTGCCGTCGGCCTGCTTGTTGTACTGCATGAACACGTCGTTCCAGATCTCCAGGTACGCGCCGCAATGGCAGTCCGGGCCGCACTTGGGGCCGCAGGGTTCTTTGACGATCATGAACATCTCGGTGTCCGGGCCGCAGGGGCCGGTGATGCCGGCGGGGCCCCACCAGTTGTGTTCCTTGGGCAGGTAGAAGATATGATCGTCCTTCACGCCGCAGGAGCGCCACAGGTCAGCCGCCTCCTCGTCCCGGGGGCAGTCCTCGTCACCGGCGAAAACGGTGAAGGCCAGCTTGTCCGGCGCGATGCCCAGGTAATCCTCCCCGGTCAGGAACTCCCAGCTCCAGGGGATCATTTCCTTTTTGAAGTAGTCCCCGAGGCTCCAGTTGCCCAGCATCTCGAAGAAGGTCAGGTGGCTCATATCGCCCACCTCATCGATATCACCGGTGCGGATGCACTTCTGCACGTCCGTCAGCCGGCGGCCCTGGGGATGCTTCTGCCCCAGGAGATAGGGGACCAGGGGATGCATCCCGGCGGTGGTGAACAGCACCGTGGGATCGTTCTCGGGGATGACCGACGCGGACGGGATCACGGAGTGCCCCCTGTCCCGGAAAAAGCGCAGGAACATGGCGCGCAGCTCATTGGCAGTCATGGACTTCATGCGATCGACTCCTTTGGTTTCAGGGTAATAATGACGGATACGCCCGCTATTATAGGTACACCCCCGCCCGGTTGTCAAGAAGCATGCCGCTTGTTACAAAGCATTTTTCATGATAGAATAGGGGCCTGACGGAGGTGTGTCCATGTTCTCTCAGCTCACGAACGATCCCGCGGGATTTTTGATCAATCTGTTATACACCATCCCCGGCGTGCTCCTGGCCCTGACACTGCACGAGGTGTCCCACGGCTACACGGCGTACCGCTGCGGGGATGATACCGCCATGAAACTGGGGCGGCTGAGCCTGAACCCGCTTCGGCACCTGGACCCTATCGGCGCCGTGTGCCTCCTGCTGTTCCGCTTCGGCTGGGCCCGGCCCGTGCCCGTCAATCCCCGCAACTACAGGCACTACCGCAGGGACGATCTTCTGGTGTCCTCCGCGGGCATCCTGATGAACCTGTGCCTGTATATCCTGGCCACGGTCCTGTGCGTCCTGTGCGTGCGCCTGATGATCCCCGCGGCTCAGCAGGGGCAGAAGGTGTTCTTCAACGACTACCGGTACGGCATCATCGATCACGACCTGGTCCGGTACGCGGTGATCACCGACCGGTACAACACCTACCTGTATGAAATGATCGGCCAGGGTGTGCTGAACAACACGTTTTTAAGGTATCTCTACCATTTCCTTTACCGGTTCGCCGGCCTCAACCTGAGCCTGGCCCTGTTCAATCTGCTGCCCGTCCCGCCCCTTGACGGGTTCCATATCTTCAACGACATCATCTTCCGGGGCCGGCTGCGCATCTCCCCCCAGGTGTTCCGTTTCGGCATGGCGGCGCTGCTGATCATCTCCTTCGCCACGGACTGGATCTCCACCGCCCTCACCTTTGTGATCGACCTGGTGGACGGCGGGCTGATGAGCGTGCTGCTGCCCCTCTTCGGCCTGTGAGGCGCCTATGGGGATGACCTTTCATCTGAGCCAGTTCGACGGGCCGCTGGACATGCTGCTGTTCCTGATCGGCAAGGCCAAGATCGATATCCGGGACATTTTCGTGTCCGAGGTGACGGACCAGTACATCCAGTCCGTGGCCGAAGCGGACGACCTGGACATGGAGGACGCCAGCGCCTTCATCGCCATGGCCGCCACCCTGATCGAGATCAAGAGCCGATCGCTCCTGCCCAGGGAGGAGCCGCCGGAGGGCGAGGAGGATCCCGAGCAGGCCCTGATAAGGCAGCTGGAAGAATACCAGCGCTACAAGCAGGCCTCGGAGAACATGCGCTCCCTGGAGGACGCGGCGAAAAAGCTGTTCAGCAAGCTGCCGGAGGAATTCCCCCTGCCCCCGCCTTCCTTCGAGCTGACCAACGTGACCCTGGA
>CADCQZ010000226.1 GCA_902803675.1 uncultured Eubacteriales bacterium | reverse complement strand
GAGGTGACGGGCCTGGAGGCGAAGACCATCCACCGTCTCCTGGAATTCAAGCCCGCGGAGGGCTACAAGCGCAATGAGAACACGCCGCTGGAGGGGGACGCGCTCATCGTGGACGAGAGCTCCATGACGGACGTGCTGCTCATGAGCGCGCTTTTAAAGGCGGTGCCGGACACCATGCGCGTCATCCTGGTGGGGGACGCGGACCAGCTGCCCTCCGTGGGAGCGGGGAACGTGCTCCGGGATATCATAAGGAGCGGGGCTTTCCCGGTGATCACGCTGACGAAGATCTTCCGCCAGGCCGCCGCCAGCCGGATCATCACCAACGCCCACCGGATCGACCGCGGGGAGTATCCGGACCTGACGAACGCGAAGGGCACGGATTTCTTTTTCCGCGCGGCGGAGGATCCCGACCGGGCGGCGCAGATCATCGTGGACCTGGTGCGGGAAAGGCTCCCCAAATACTACGGCATCGCCCCCGGGCTCATCCAGGTGCTCACGCCCATGCAGCGCGGGGCCGTGGGCGCGGTGAACCTGAACCAGCTTTTGCAGGCGGCGGTCAATCCCTCCCGGGGGGACGGAAAAGAACTGCGTCGGGGCGGCTCCGTGTTCCGGGTGGGGGACAAGGTGATGCAGATCCGGAACGATTACGACAAGGAGGTCTTCAACGGGGATATCGGCACCGTCCTTGACATCGATCCGGAGGCCCGGGCCATGACCGTCCTTTTCGACGGGCGGCAGGTGGGGTATGACGTGAGCGAGCTGGACGAGATCGTGCTGGCCTACGCCACCACCGTGCACAAGGCCCAGGGCGCGGAGTTCCCCGTGGTGGTCATGCCGGTGATGATGACCCACTACGTGATGCTGCAGCGCAATCTTTTATACACGGGCGTCACCCGGGCGAAAAAAGCCCTGGTGCTGGTGGGGGAGAAGAAGGCCGTGGCGCTGTGCGTGAGGAACGTGACGGCCGACCGGCGCAACACGCTGCTTAAAGAGCGCCTGATGGGGAAGCGGATCGAGAAGGCGGAGATCCCCGGGGCGTCTGCCCTCCCGATAACGGCGCCGGCCCCCGCGGGCGGACGGTATATCTGCTTCGACGTGGAGACGCCCAACGCCCTCAACGACCGCATGAGCGCCATCGGCATATCGGTGGTGGAGGACGGGAAGATCACCCGGGAGTTCTTCAGCTACGTGGACCCGGAGGAGCCCTTCGACGCTTTCAATACCGAGCTCACGGGCATCAGCGCCGGGACCGTGGCCGATGCCCCCACCTTCGGGGAGCTGTGGCCCAAGATCCGGGGCCTGATGGAAAGCGGGACCCTGGTGGCGCACAACGCGCCCTTCGACCTGGGGGTGCTCAAAAAATGCCTGAGGGACTACGGTGCCCCCTTCAAGGAGCGGGTGCCGGCCTTATGCACGGTGCGCATCGGCAGGCGCATCCTTCCCGGGATCAGCCATAAGCTCAACGACATGTGTTCCTATTACGGGATCGCCCTGGATCACCACCAGGCGGACAGCGACAGCCGGGCCTGCGCCGAGATCCTGATCCGGTACATGCGCGCCGGGGTGAGGGTGGATGAGTATCAAAGCGTCTGGCGGATGGTTTGACGGGAAATGATCTTGGCAGGCCGGCTGTCAATGGGGTCCTCTCCGATTCAAAAAAGCACAAGGTCGATCGGCCTTGCACTGAAATCCTGAAATAGTGAACAGATGGCGGGATCTAATCTTTTTGGACTTGATCATCCGGCTGCACCATGAAACGACGGAATTCCGCTTCCAATTGTTCCCTATTGGGAAGATAAAGCTGATATTGGCTGACAAATACCTGGTTCGTGATATTTTGCAAGGCATACTGCATGACCAAACGATCACGATTGCTGCCTAAGATGATACCAATAGGTTCTGTGTCACCGGGGGTGTTCATTTCTTCTCGATAATAGTTCAGATAGAAGTTCATTTGCCCAATATCTTCATGCTGGATCTCACCGCGTTTGAGGTCGATCAGAACAAAGCACTTCAAAATCCTGTGGTAGAATACAAGATCGACTGTGTACATTCTCCCCGCTATCGTCATATGCTGCTGGCGGCCGATGTATGCGAAGCCCTTCCCTAACTCCAACAGAAATTGACTCAGATTTCCCACGAGCGCTTCTTCCAGGTCGCCCTCTTTGTAAACGGGCAGCTGCGGTAAACCGGTAAACTCGAATACGTAAGGCTCTCTAAGAATATCCTGCGGCTGTTCAATGATCTGCCCTTCCTGTGCCATTCGGAGCACGGCTTTTTTGTCCGTGCTGAGCGTGATCCGCTGGAACAGCATGCTTTTCATTTGCCGTTTAAGCTCACGAACGCCCCAGCGCTCCTGGGCACATTCTTTTTCATAAAATGAGCGTTCCAGTGGATCTTCCAGCTTCAACAGTTCTACATAATGGCTCCAGGTCAATTGTGCAGACAGTGTCTGCATAATTGGATAGCAGATATAAAGCTTTCGCATCTTGTTTACATTGCTCATTCCAAAGCCGTTTCCATACTTTATCGTTAAGTCTCTTGACAGACGTTTCAACAACTCGGAACCGTATTCCGCCTTCTCAACACCCTTTTGCTCGTATTCAACAATGTTCCGTCCGATTTCCCAGTAGGTTTCCAGAATAGTATGGCTGACAGCATAAGCGACTTGATCGCGCCCGTGCTGCAGCGCCTGACCAATGGAATTCAAAAGCAGGTCATATTGGCCTGACAACTTATCGCCTGTTTTGATGATCTTGCTCATATTTGTTTACCCCCGGTATGCATGGCGCGGCCTTAGGAGAAAAAGCTCTTATATCATTATATCCCGAAGTTCCGTTTGCAGCAATGTCATAATCGTCAAGAGGCTGTACAGTCATATATTCATGAAAGCGGGTGAAAGATCATGCTGTGGGATATCCGGAACGGCCGTGTCCCCCTGGGGGATACTTTCATGAGCTATGTGTCCTTCGGGCGGGGAGAAAAGGCCTTCATCATCCTGCCGGGCCTGAGCGACGGGCTTGCCACGGTGGACGGGAAGGCGCTGCTGCTGGCATGGCCCTACCGGGCGTTTTTTGAGAGATACACCGTCTATATCTTCAGCCGGAAGGAGCGCCTTGAGGAAAACTGCTCCATCCGGGACATGGCGGAGGACCAGGCGGCGGCTCTTTTGGCCCTGGGCATCCAAAAGGCCTCCGTCATGGGCGTTTCCATGGGCGGCATGATCGCCCTCAGCCTCGCTCAAACACGTCCGGAGAGGGTGGAACGGCTGGTGATCGCTCTGTCCGCTCCCCGGGTGAACGATATGATCCGGGACAATGTGACAAAATGGATCGCTTTCGCCGAAAAGGGCGATCACAAAGGGCTCATGATCGATACGGCGGAAAAGAGCTATTCTGAAAGGAAACTCAGATCATACCGGAAACTGTATCCGGTGCTGGGAGCGGTGGGCCGGCCGCGGGACTATATGAGGTTCCTGATCAGCGCCCGGGCCATCCTCGGCTTTGACGCGTACGAGGATCTGGAAAAAATAAAATGCCCCGCGCTCATCATCGGCGGGGCGGAGGACAGGATCGTGGGGATCGGCGCTTCATATGAGATGCGTGACAGGATCCCGGGCAGTGACCTTTATGTGTACCCGGGCCTGGGGCACGCGGCCTATGAGGAAGCGCCCGATCTCAACGGGCGCGTGCTGAGCTTCCTGGAGGGAGGAGGCGCCTGAGGGCCCGGGTCACTCGATGGGCTCCAGGTACTCCTTGAGGATGTACCCGGCCGTGCCGTCATAATTGCACAGGATGAACCCCTTCTCGTCCCCGAAATCCGGGAAAGCGAACACTTCCGCGCCCAGGGGGACTTTTTTGAGGCGCGCGGAGGATGTGGACCGGTCCTTCCGGAGGGACACGTATTCCTTGCAGTTGACGATCCGCATGTTCGGGCCGAAGTCCCGGTCCAGGGCCACCTCGGGCCAGCCGAATATGTCCTCGAAGGGAGACACGCCGTCGCACACGGGCATCTCCAGCACCATGAAGGTCCGCAGCGCGCCCTCCTCCATCCAGCCCTCGGCGTAGATGCCGTAATCGCAGATCACGTGGTACTCCTGCCCCTCATACAGGGGATGGTCCGTGGCGTTAAGATCGAGGATCAGCCGGTCCGATCCCCCTTCCACCAGTGAGGAAGACCAGGTGCCCTCATAGGTATACAGCGTGTCCCCGTCCCCGTTCTTCACCGTGAGGGTGAGGCCGCCGTCCTTTTTAAGGTCCATCACGGCGGTGACTTCCAGGGGCTCTTCCCCTTCCTTTTCCACCGTATCCGTGACGGACCACTCGCCGGGGAGCTTTTTAAGGAGCTCCGCATCATCCGCTGAGGCGGGAAAAGCGGTACATATCAGGGCCAGGCTGAGGATGATGAGGAGCGGCGCGGCGGTCTTCGCGGGCATTTTTTTCGTCATCGTGTGATCCTCCTGTTTTAAAGTCAGTCGTCCTTATTAAGATCGCGGATGACCTCCGCGGGCGTGAGGACGGTCCAGTGGCCGGGCACGCATTTCTCCGCGCCCGTCCGCCCGATGGTATCGATGAGGGCCCGGGCCCTGTCCCTGTCCTTGACCCAGTCCGGGAAGGTGCCGCAGTCCGCGTCCCCCAGAAACAGCAGCTTCTCCCCGGGCACCTCGATAAGGGTGCAGTCCGAAGTGTGGGGGGACGGGGCCTCGAAGACCCGAACGGGGCAGCCCCCCGGGTCCAGGCACATCTCGCCCCTGAAAGTCATGTCCGCGGGGACGACCGTCACGGCGGCGCCCCCGGAGTATTCCCTGCGGATGGACGGGTGCATCTCAAGGAAAAACCCCGGCCCCTCTTTTTCGATCCGGTCCCGGAAGGCTTTCAGATACTCATTCGTCTTCTCATTGGCCAGGCTCAGCCCGTGGATCATGTGCATGCCGAAGGTGTGGTCCCAGTGCCAGTGAGTGAGCACCGTGAGCGCGGGCAGGGGCAGGCCTTTTT
>CADCQZ010000225.1 GCA_902803675.1 uncultured Eubacteriales bacterium | reverse complement strand
GCCGATGAGTTTTGCCAGCACCCTTTCCGGCCTGGCGGTGGCCGCGGCGATGAGGACGCCTCTTTCCGCGAGCGCGCGAAGGCGCCGCACCGTTTCATCGGAGACGGTCTTGTCCGATCTCAGGAGCGTCCCGTCCAGATCCGTGAAGACCGCCCGGATCCGGCTTTGATCGATCACACCGCGCACGGTCTCCTCCAGGGTGAGGCCGTCCTCCCGCACGGTCACTTCCGCCCAGCGGCGGTAAAGCTCGGTCCGCTCGTCGTAAAGCGCGTCCAGGTCCTGCCCTTCCCGGAGCACTACGCCGCGCTCACGGGCGTTTTTCAAACGGGCTTTGAAGGTGTCCCGGGAGATGTCCAGGTACACGATCCGGCCGATCCGTCTCAGATGCGCCATGGCCGCGCCGCTGTACACGGCGCTGCCGCCGGTGGCGATCACGGTGTTTTCCGCCCGGAGCGATGTGAGGAGGCGCTCCTCCGCCTTCAGGAAACCGTCAATGCCGCGGCTTGAGATGATCTCGCTCAGCTTTTGCCCGGCAGCGCTCTGCAGGGCCAGGTCCGTATCGATAAAATCCATGCCGAGGTATTTGGCGAGCACCACGCCGACCGTGCTTTTTCCCGAAGTCGGCATCCCGATCAATACGATATCCATCCTCTGAGCCTCCCGGACCGTTCCGTTTTTTCGTTGATCATCATACCGCAAACGTGCCCCGGTGTACAGTAAAAGAACAGCCGCGGAGCGCTCCGGCGGAAAAAACGCTTGCAAATTCGGTTTTTCGTGTTATAATACCGGCGCTGCGTCAAAGCGGCGTCAGTAAATATCACTAAATGTAGGAGAAAAGAAAAATGGCAGCTAAGATCAAAGAGCAGATCGTTCTGCAGTATCAGGGTCAGGAAGCGGACGTGACCGCGATCACCGCCACCATCAAGCAGGCCTGGAAAGACGCCGGCAACAAGGTGAGCGACATCGCCACTCTGAACGCTTATGTGAAGCCGGAAGAGGGCATGATCTACTACGTGATCAATGACACTCAGGAAGGCAAAGTCGCCCTGTTCTGATCCCGGAAACGTTTCGGCCTTTACAGAACGCTGTAAATTGGCTATAATACCAAAGATATCTTGATTCTGAAAGGCGGGACAAGGAAATGTTTGACTGGTTATTCGGGATTAACACTGCGATGGCGGAGACGGCCGGTACGACCGCTGCGGCGGGTGCCGAGGAGATCAATCCGGCGGGAAGCCTGATCAGCATGCTCGTCATGATCGTGCTGATGGTCGCGGTATTCTACTTCATGCTGATCCGTCCCCAGCGCAAAAAGGACAAGCAGGTCAAGGCCATGCTGGATGCCCTGAAGCCCGGTGACAGGATCACCACGATCGGCGGCATCTACGGCACGATCAAGACCATCAAGGATGATACCATCACCATCATGGTGGGGCATGATCAGCTGGAAATGGTCGTTGCCCGCTGGGCCATCCGCGGCGTGGAGGAAGTCTCCGTGGAAAACGAGGGCGAGATCCTCGCCTGAACCCAAACAGAATGCGAACAGCCTGCCTTACGGCGGGCTGTTTGCGGTTAAAGGGGATCTGAAATGAACTGGATGGATCTGATGCTCCTGGCTGTGGGGCTGAGCATGGACGCTTTCGCGGTATCGGTGTGCAAGGGCCTGAGCCTCAAAAAGGTCTCCCCGGGGCAGATGGCCCTGGTGGGGCTCTGGTTCGGCGCTTTCCAGATGGGGATGCCGCTGATCGGCTATTTTCTGGGCACCACGGTGGCGGGAAGCATCGAGAGCGTGGACCACTGGATCGTGTTCATCCTTCTGGGGCTGATCGGCGGCAATATGCTCCGGGAAGCTTTTCGGGGCGGGGAGGAGGATGTGGACGCGTCCCTCTCCTTTAAAAAGATGCTGCCCCTGGCGGTGGCCACGTCCATCGACGCCCTGGCCGCCGGCGCGTCCATGGCCATGATGGGGGGCGTGAGCGTCTTTCGGGACACGGCGGTGATCGGCCTGGTCACTTTCTGCCTGTCGGCCCTGGGCGTTCGGGCCGGCGCCCTGTTCGGCAGCCGCTTTGAGAAGGCGGCGAAGATCGCCGGCGGGATCATCCTGATCCTTCTGGGGGTCAAGATCCTTCTGGAGCATCTGGGGGTGCTGAGCGTATGAACGCCGAAAAAGCGCTGGCGCTGCTGGGGAGCCTGCCGGGGCATGTCGGGTTTTACTACCGGGATACCGTGACGGGAACTGAGATCGCTTTTCACGCTTCGGACCCGGTGGACGCCGCCAGCGTGATCAAGCTGCCGGTGATGGCGGAGGCCTTCCGGCAGCGCGAGGCCGGGCTTTTGAGCTTTGACGAAAAGGTGACGATAAGAAGGGAGGACAAGATGCCCTCCTGCGGCGCCCTCACCTATATGCGGGACGGGCTCACGGTCACTCTGGGGGACCTGGTGACCCTGATGATCATCCTGTCGGACAACACCGCGGCCAATCTCCTGATCCGACGGCTCGGGATCGAAAGCGTCAACGCGACGGCCGCGGCCCTGGGCTGCGGGGAGGGGACGATGCTCCGGCGCCCGCTCTTCAGGCCGGATCTGAGCGCCCTCGGGATCCGGAACACCGTTTCGGCCCGGGACATGGGGCTGTTTTTAGGGCGGCTGCTGGAGGGGACCAACGTGAGCGCCGAAGCGTCGGAGGAGATGCTCGGGATCCTAAAAAACCAGCGGCTCAACGGCAAGATGCCCTTTTACCTGAAACCCCGCGGGATCCTGTGCGCCCACAAAACGGGGGAGGACGACGCTGTCACCCATGACGTGGGCATCATTTACGCCGCGACGCCCCGGATCTTCTGCTTCCTGTCCGAGGGGACGGACGTGCCCATGGCCGAAAGGGCTCTCCAGGACCTGGCGCTCATGGCCGCTCTTGACGATCAACGGTGATCAACGGCATGTATATGAAAGGACCGCAGCTCTGACCGCTGCGGCCCTTTCATGTTAAAAGGTCATCCCTCCGCGTTCTCTGTTTTTTCCGTTTCTTCCGGTCCGGCGGGCGCCGGTGCCGTGACGATGTCCTTCCCCTTCTGGAAACGCCGGAGCATGATCAGGGTCACGATGTCCGCGGCGCCGTCGACGAGCAGCATGATGCCCGGCCATATCAGGGCCATGCCGGGCAGGCAGATATTCAGCACGGCCAGGACGAGGGCGATGCCGCCCAGCAGCGTGATGAGCCATCCGAACCTGAATTTCCGCCGGAGCATGTTCAGCCCGCACTGGAGCTTGAACAGGGCGTCCACCAGCAGGCCCACGCCGATGAGCACACCGATCAGGTCGCCCACCCGCACCGGGTCCAGCAGGCATATGAGGCCGAAGCCCGCCGTGAGGACGCCGCTGACGATGCCCCTGCGGAACACGTCCTCGTTATTGCCGGTGAAGTATCTCACGATCTCGTACACGCCGTAGCCGATCATCAGGATGCCGGCCGCCAGGCAGATGATCCGGATGGCTTCCGTGGTCCAGATGATCAGGCTGAGGCCCAGAGCGATGGTCACCAGGGCCAGGATCAGGAAATTGCGCAGATCATTGTTGGGTCTCTTTTCCGTCATGGGCTCCTCCTTTGGTCATAAAGGGCTGTTGTCTCAGCTCCGCATCGCGTCGTAGATGGTGCGGATATCCTCGAGGATCTCCGGGTGGTCGAAATCGTCCTGGTGCACGATGCTGATCTCCCGGATCATGGGCATGCCGTCGATGGGCAGGGCCACCAGGGTGCCCTTCACGGTCTCCTCGCGGCAGGCGCTGTTGGCGATGATGGTCACGCCCAGGTTCGCGGCCACCAGCTCCTTGATGGCGTTGATGTTGTCCAGCTCCAGGCGCACGTCGAAATTGCGGATGCTCTCCATGCGGCCCGTGAGGCTGCTCTCGAACAGGCGGCGGGTGCCCGCTTCCTCCCGGCGCAGGATCAGCCTTTCTTTTTTCAGCTCTTTCAGGGACACGCTCTTCTTCCGGGCCAGCGGATGCTCCGGCGACACCACGGCGCACAGGTGGTCCGTGTCCATCTGCTGGGTCTGGCAGTGCTTCAGCCGGGGGGATCCGTCCACGATGGCGAAATCCACTTCATAGCTCTCCAGGCTCGCGCACAGCTGCTCCATGGTGTCCGTGATGATGGACACGTTGGTTTTCGGGTGCAGGGAGCAGTAGCTGGCGAACACCCGGGCGATCAGGCTCTCCCCGATGGAGGGGGTGATGCCCACGGTGAAGTGGCGCACGTTCTGCCGGTAGTCTTCCAGAGCGTGACGGGCGTTCTGCTCGATGTTCTCCATCCGGCCGGCGTACTGCGCCAGGATCTCGCCCTCGGGGGTGAGGATCAGTTTCTTCTGATTGTTATAAAAAATCTTGATATTGTATTCCTGCTCCAGCTGTTTGATGTGATAGCTGGTCGCCGGCTGGGACAGCGCCAGGGCGTGGGCTGCCTTGGAATAACTGCCCTCTTTGACGATGCTCAGCAGGGTCTTCACCTT
>CADCQZ010000224.1 GCA_902803675.1 uncultured Eubacteriales bacterium | reverse complement strand
TCGTTGGCCACGGCCAGATCCAGCAGGCTGCCCTCCCGGGAGATGCCCTTGCCGTAGATCAGGTCCACCTCGCAGGTCTTGAAGGGCGGGGCCACTTTGTTTTTCACCACTTTGATCTTGGTGCGGTTGCCCACGATGGCCGCGCCGTCCTTGAGCTGCTCGCCGCGGCGGATCTCCAGACGCACCGACGCGTAGAACTTCAGGGCCCGGCCGCCGGTGGTGGTCTCCGGGTTGCCGTACATCACGCCCACCTTCTCGCGGATCTGGTTGATGAACAGGGCGATGGAGTTGGTCTTGGCCACCACGCCGGTCAGCTTGCGCATGGCCTGGCTCATCATGCGGGCCTGCAGGCCCACGAAGCTGTCGCCCATCTCGCCGTCGATCTCCGCCCGGGGCACCAGGGCCGCCACGCTGTCGATGACCACGATGTCCACCGCGCCGCTGCGCACCAGGGACTCGGCGATCTCCAGGGCGTCCTCACCGGAATTGGGCTGGCTCACGTAGAGCTCATCCACGTTGACGCCCAGGGCCTTGGCGTACATGGGATCCAGGGCGTGCTCGGCGTCGATGAAGGCCGCCAGGCCCCCTTCCTTCTGCACCTGGGCCACGATCTGCAGGGCCACGGTGGTCTTGCCCGAGGATTCCGGGCCGTAGATCTCGATGATGCGGCCCTTGGGGATGCCGCCCACGCCCAGGGCCAGGTCCAGCTCCAGGCAGCCGGTGGGCACGGTCTCCACCTGCAGGGCGGCCTTGTCGCCCAGCTTCATCACGGTGCCCTTGCCGAATTCCTTCTCCAGGGCGTGCAGGGTCATTTCCAGGGCTTTCGCCTTCTCGCTCTTTTCCTGGAGCTGCTCGGCTCCGACGGGTTTGGCGGTCTCTTTCTTCTTGGCCATGATCTTATCTCCTCTATTTATATATGGTCTTTTGTCAGACGCTCACAGGGACACGCCGGAGCGCATGGGGTTGATCAGGTACACGGTCTGGTCGCCGGTGTAGTCGTCCTGCCAGGGGGTCTTCCCCTCGGGGTCGGCATAGGCCTCGTAGCCCTTCTCGTCCGCCCACCAGGTCACGAACACGCCGGCGGCGCGGGTCACCTTGGTGATCTTTTCCGTATCGGACCCGGGATCGGTGATGAAGGTGAGCGTGCGCTTCGGCTCGCTGTTCACGACCGCGTCCGCGGCCTGGATCATGGTGAGGATATCGTCCGTGGGGCTGATGTCGTACATCAGCTTCTGCTCCATCTCCTGCTCCCGTTTCCCGTCGGCGCGCCGCACGTACTCATGGGTGCCCAGGATCTCCAGGGTGTTTTTATCCACGGTGTATTCCACCACATACACGCCGTCATCGGGCAGGCCGTAGCTCAGGGCGTTGAGCTTTCCGGCCTCGGTCTCGGTGGTCACCCGAAGGCTGTCCCCCAGGTCCTCCACGTCCACCACGGTCTCCAGGGCCGTGGCCTCGGGGGAGTAGGCCAGGGTGCCGTTCTGCTCGTCGTCGGGGGTGTATTTCCGTTCGTAGCCCAGGCCCACGTTGACCACGCAGTAGTACATCTTGTACCCGGCGTCGTACATCACCGCGCCGTCCGCGGTGAGAAGGATCTCGTACTCCGTGTCGGCGCCGGCGCCCACCCGGGGCAGGAAGTGCTCGTAGCGGTTGACGCCGTCCACATAGATCACGCGGCTGCCGTCCTCGGTGATCAGGTGCTCCGCCCCGTTCCGGTGCCGGGCAAGGACCGCTTCGCCGGTGTTGGCGGCCATGATGTCTTCGATGGTGACGGGAAAGCTCTCCCCCGCGGCGCCGAAAGCGGCGCACAGGACGGCGAGAAGAGCGATGACGCTCATTAGTCTCTTCATGGTGTTGGGACCTCCTTGAACTACGGATATCTCTCCTTATGCATTATGGCACAAAACAAACGCAGAGTCAACGTCAACGCCATTGACGGCCCGCCGCTTTTCTGGTATCCTTCCCTGTCGGCCTTCCCGCGGGAGGGCCGGGAAAGGATGAAAAAACGATGCAGCGATCCGATCGCAGCGCCATGCTGCGCGATATGCCCATGGGCCGTCTGGTGCCCAAGGTGAGCCTGCCCATCATGGCCTCCATGCTGGTCCAGGCTATGTACAACGTGGTGGACAGCGTGTACGTGTCCCGCCACGATCCCAACGAGCTCACCGGCGTGTCCCTGGCCTACCCCATCCAGATGCTGATGATCGCCCTGTCCGTGGGCATGGGCATCGGCATCAACAGCCTGATCAGCCGCCAGCTGGGCGCGGGGGAAAGGGAGAATGCCCGCCGCACGGCCTGGAACGGCATTTTCATCGAGCTGGCGGGCGCCCTGATGTTTTTCATCGTGGGGGCCACGCTGACCAAAGCCTTCATGGGCGTGCTGGTGTCGGATACGCTCAATGACGCGGCGCTCATCAGGGACATGGGCTCCACCTATCTGTCCATCGTCACCATGGGCTCCCTGGGCGTGTTCATGGCCGTGTGCCTGGAGAGGATGCTCCAGTCCACGGGCAACACGGTCATGTCCATGGTCACCCAGATGTCCGGCGCGGTCACCAATATCGTCCTGGATCCCCTGCTGATCTTCGGCACGCCGGCCCTGGGCATCCCGGAGATGGGCGTGGCGGGCGCCGCCGCGGCCACGGTGATCGGCCAGTGGGTGAGCATGATCGTGGGCTTCATCCTCAACCAGGTGAAAAACAAAGAGCTCTTCCTGCGCTTCTCGGAGTGCCGCGCGGACGCGCGCACCCTGCGGGGCATCGTGGCCGTGGGCCTGCCCAGCACCGTCATGCAGGCCATCGGCTCGGTGATGAATATCGGCATGAACGGGATACTGTCCTCCTTCCCGGGGCAGGGCAATGACGCGGTGAACGTGCTCAACATCTATTTCAAGCTCCAGTCCTTCGTGTTCATGCCCGTGTTCGGCCTGGGCTCCGGCGTGGTGGCCATCGTGGGATACAACTACGGCGCGAGGCTGAAGGAGAGGGTCTACGGGTGCCTGAAGACCGCCCTGAAGTGGGCGGTGTGCATCATGGCCGCGGGCACGGTGATCTTCATGGTGTTCCCCCTGCAGCTGATGAGCCTGTTCGAGAGCGGCGAAGCGGAGACCTCCGGCATGGTGGCCATCGGTGTCACCGCCATGCGCACCATCTCGGTCCACTTCGTGGTGGCGGCGGTGGGCATCACCCTGTCCAACAGCTTCCAGGCGGTGGGCCGGGGCGTGTACAGCCTGATCATCAGCCTGTGCCGCCAGCTGATCGTGCTCCTGCCCGCGGCGTGGCTCCTGTCGAGGATCAGCCTGGACGCGATCTGGTGGTCCTTCCTCATCGCGGAGGCGGTCTCCATGACGCTGAGCCTGATCTTTTTCCGGAAACTGGACCGGGAGACCATCAGCCGCATGTGATCATCCCTGATTTTTTAGTGGACAAAAGCGCGCCCGGCCTTGACAAAGCGGGCGCGTTTTTTATACACTTGGCAGGCGGAAGGCCGGGTCACCGACCCGGTCTTTATCATACCGGTATCATAGTATCATAAGGAGGAGCTTTTGACATGCGCAAAACGGCAGCTGTGTTCCTGGCGATCGTCCTCATCCTGACGGCGGCGATGCCCGTCAGCGTCCTGGGCGAGGGGGCCGCGGAAGGCAAGTTCACCCTGACGGAGGAGAGCACCTTCGATCTGGTGAACGGCAAGACCTATCTCTACGAGCACGTGAAGACCGGCGCCCAGGTCATGTTCATCATCAACGATGACCTGAACCGGGTGTTCCAGATGGCGTTCCGCACCCCCGCGGAAACGGACATGGGCGTCAGCCACGTGTTCGAGCACGCCACCCTGGGCGGGAGCGAGAAGTACCCGTCCAAGGACCTGTTCTTCAACCTGAGCTACCAGACCTACAACACCTACATGAACGCTTCCACGGCCAATTACATGACCTTCTATCCCGTGGCCAGCCTCAGTGAGGAGCAGCTGCTCCGGTACGCCGATTTCTACACCGACTCCTGCTTCAATCCCCTGGTGCTCAAGGACGAGAGCCTGTTCCGCCAGGAGGCCTGGCGCTACCGCATGGACACCGAGGACGCGCCCCTGACTATCGAGGGCACGGTCTACAGCGAGATGAAGGGCGCTTACGACCTGGACCGCGCGGCCATGTTCAACGCACTGAAGACCATCTATCCCGGCAGCACCTGCGGCAACGTGCACGGCGGCATCCCGGAAGAGATCATCAACATGACCTGGGATGACCTGAAGAACTACCACGAGAAGTACTATCATCCCTCCAACTCCCTGACCCTGATCTACGGCGACATCGCCGACAAGGACGCGTTCCTGGACCTGCTGGACGGGTATTTCTCCGCCTACGAGCGCCGGGAGATCGTGATCGATGACGGAGCGTTCACCCCCCTCACCGAGAGCGTCACGGCGGAATTCCCCTTCCCCGGGGACGCGGGCGCCGATCCCTCCAAGCAGGCCCAGACCTATTACGCCATCTACTGCGACGGCGCCACGGAAGAGGACCTGGTCACCCTGGACCTGCTCACCACCCTGATGAGCGTGGATTCCTCCGCGGTGATGAACAAGATCCGTGAAAAGCTGCCCGCCGCCAAGGCCGGCTGCTACGTGGACGACACCACCAGCGACATCACCGTGATCTTCTACGCTTCCAATCTGGACCGGGAGGAAGCCGAGACCTTCAGGGCCGCCGTGGACGAGGGCCTGGCCGTCGTGAAGGAAGAGGGCTTCGACAGTGCCAGCGTGGACGCCCTGATGGCCAACACCCTCATCAGCCAGAGCATGGTCACCGAGAGCAGCTCCGTGGGCGTAGACATGCTCAGCAGCGTCGCCTCCTACTGGGCCCTGGACGGGGACGTGCACGGCTATGAGAAGATGCTGGCGAACCAGTACCTGTTCGAAAGCTTCAACGAGCAGGGCCGCTACACCGAGGCGGTGGAGCGCCTGCTGATCTCCCCGAAGCGCACGGCCCTGGCCACCACCTACATGGTGCCCGGCCTGGCGGAGGAAAAGGCCGCCGCGGAAGCGGAACGCCTGGCCGCCGTGAAGGCTTCCCTGACCGAAGAAGAGACCGCCGCCCTGATCGCCCAGGCGCTGCCCGGGGATGACGGCGAAAAGGACGAGGCGGACGAGACCACCCTGGCGCTGGTGAGCCAGCTGCAGGCGGTCACCCTGGCCAGCCTGCCCGAGGAAGCCCGCATCTACACCGTGACCGATGAAGTGAAAGACGGCCTGCGCACCATGTGGGCCCAGGCCAACGTGGACGGCGTGGGCACCGCCATGGGCCTTCTGGACGCCCAGGGCTTCACCGCCGAGGAGCTCTTGTGGGTGAAACTGTACACCGACCTGATCGGCTCCCTGAACACCTCCGCCCACACCCGCGCCCAGCTCAAAGACCTGGAGATCCGTTACCTGTACAACGGCGTGATCCGGCCCTCCCTGCTCACCGCCGAGGACGGCCTGCACCCCTACGTCCGCTTCGCCTTCACCGCCCTGGATGACGACCTGGCGGCGGGCTATGACCTGATGTACGAGATCCTGTTCGACACCGATTTCAACGATCTGGAGAACCTTAACGCCGAGGTGTCCGGCCAGAAGGCGGCCCTGCGGTCCTCGATCACCGGCAGCGCCATGAACATCCTGGTCTACCGCGGCATGGGCCGTGACGACGATACCTACGCCGCCTATTCCTATATGAACTATCTGGAGTACTACGACTTCCTGGCCGCCGTGGAAGCTCAGCTCCAGGCGGATCCCGCCCCGGTGGCGGAGAAGCTCAGGGAGATCCAGGCGCGCTTCCTCAACCGCAGCGGCGCCGTCTCCGCCTTCGCCGGCGGCGAGAGCAGCCTTCCCGCTTTCGAGAAAGCCGCCGCGGCCTTCTTCGGCCGTCTTGAGGAAAAGCCCATGGAGAAGCAGGCCCTTGAGTTCCCGAGAGCCGAAAAGGCCGAGGGCCTGATCGTGGGCGGCAATGTACAGTACAACGTGGTCTTCGCGCCCTGGGAGAAGCTCGGGGCCGACGGGTATATCGGCGCCATGGACGCGGTGACCAATCTGCTCACCGACGTGTACCTGATGCCCGTGCTGAGGGACGAATACGGCGCTTACGGCGCGTACACCCAGGCCATGGACAAGGGCCTGCTGCTCTACACCTACCGTGACCCCAACGTGGCCAACACCTTTGAGGTGTACAAGGGCCTGCCCGCGGTGATCGCCGCCCTGGACGTGGACCAGGAGACCCTGAACGGCTATATCCTGTCCGCCTACAGCTATTACGCCCAGTCCTCCGGCGAGCTCACCGGCGCGGCTTCCGCCATCCTGACGGAACTGGACTATGACGAGAGCCAGGAGAGCAAGATCGAGTACATGCGCTCTCTCAAGGGGCTCACCGTGGAGAGCCTGCACGGCTACGCCGATCTGTATCAGAAGCTGATGGAGGAAGGCTATATCGCCACCGCCGGCGGCGCCGCCGCGATCAGCGAGAACGCGGACCTGTACGCCGCGGTGATCGATCCCTTCGCCGCCGCCGAGGCCGCGGGCTTTGAGGACCTGCCGGAAGACCATCCCTTCAAGGAGGAAGTGGACACGGTGGTGGCCGCGGGCCTGATGGCGCCCCTGACTGACACCGCCTTCGGTGTGGACGAGAGCGCCACCTGGGGCGATTACGCCGCGGGCCTGGCGGCCCTGATGGGCGCGGCCGGGGTGAGCGGCGCGGACGCCGTGCCCCTGCTGCAGCAGTACGGCTACCTGGATCCCGCGGCCGTGGCGGAAGAGAGCATGACCCGCGCCCAGGCCTGCGACAGCATCGCCCTGGTGCTCACCTTCGAGGATGAGGACTACGCCGCCGCCGAGGCCGCGGAGTATCCCGACAAGGAGGGCGCGCCCGAGATGACCGTGCTGCTGGCGGCCTGCGAGCTGCTGCCCACCCGGGACGGCGCTCTCGCCGCGGAAGAACCCATCACCCGCGGGGAGCTGGCCTACATGCTGGCCTTCCTGGCGCAGTAACGAAAAGCTTAGCAAACATACCGGCACAAAAAAACGGGCTGCCGCGGAGCGTTCCGCGGCAGCCGTTTTTTTGCGGGGTCGTCAGTCTTCCTTTTTTTCGACCGTCGATCCGACGAAAAGGCCCAGGACCATCCCGGCGATCATCCCGAGACCGATGTTGACATGGATCGCCGAAGCGACCGCCACGCCCAGGCACATCCCGAGGGCCATCCCTTCGGTGCCCCGGTCCTCTTTTTTCTCTTTGTCCTTTTTGCGTCCGCTGTCCCTGACGGCGATCACGGCAAGCAGGATCCCTATGGCGATCCAGGGAAGCGCCGCGCCCATAAAATCGATAAACGTGTCCATCTTTTTCGTCCTTTCCTTTTTTTCACTCGCGAGATCTCATCCGCTCACTCGTGCAGGAGGCGCTCCTTTTCCAGCGCCTCTTTTTTGCCGTGGATGCGGCCCAGGGCATACATGAGGAAGGTGGCACACAGAAGGTTGATCCAGCCCAGGCGTGAGGGGCCGAGCACGTTCACCAGGCCAATGGCCAGGTTCATCCCGCCCACCACCGTCAGCAGCCTGCCGATCCTGTTCAGGTGGCTCACTTTCGAATCGATGTCGGACCACAGGTCGAAGGGCCCGTCTTCCGCTTTTTTGCGGAAATATATCCACATCATCATCCGGCCCACGTACCGGGCGCCCGTGTCCTCCATGAAGCGGACGTAGTCCTCATCGAAGGGCCGCATCTCCGTGCGGATGAAGTACTCCCCGGGCTCGCATTTCACGAACCGGTAGCTGCAAAACCCCACGCCGTCCAGCACCCAGCCGTTCATGGCCATGGAGTTCAGCCAGGCTTCCTCTTTCTCGAAATCCCACACGAAGAACCATTTGCGTATCGTCCTGGTCTCCATCGTCATTCCCCTTTCAGTATCCTCTCTCCGTTGTCCGCCAGTTCCCGCAGCCGCGCGATCTCCCGGGTCAGCACGTCCCGGCCCAGGTCCGTCAGGCAGTATTCCTTCCTGCGGCTCCCGTCCTCCACCGGCAAAAGGAGGATCCATCCCTTGTCGCACAGCGCGTTGAGCGCGCCGTAGAGCGTCCCCGCCGCCAGGCGCACCCGGCCGCGGCTCAGTTCCTCCGTCCTGAGCATGATGCCGTAGCCGTGCTGGGGCTTGATGAGGGACAGGAGGATGTAGTAAGTCGCTTCCGTCAGCGCCGGATTGTCCGCCATACGTCCGCCTCCTTATCGTGATCCGATATATCGCCCATCGATATATCGTGATGCTATTATATCGATGACCGATATAGTTGTCAATACCTTTCAGGAAAATTCTTTTCTTCGACACCGGGCACGAAAATATCCTGTACTTTCAGCGGCTCATGGGGTATGATGGGCATATGAACGAGCAAACCATAAAACCCGGGAGGTAAACTATGGATATAAACGGCATTCGTGAGACCCATCCCCGGCCGGACCGGGTGCGGGAGAACTGGCGGAGCCTCGACGGGCCCTGGCGCTTTCGATTCGACCGGGAGGACGCGGGCATCAAAGAGCGCTGGCAGGAAAAAACGGACTTTCCCCTGACCATCCGGGTGCCCTTCCCTTATGAGGCGCCGCTCTCCGGCGTGGGGGAACAGGCCCCCTGCGGCGTGGTGTGGTATGCCCGGGAGATCACCGTGCCCGAGGAGATGCGCGGGAAAAGGGTGCTGCTCCATTTCGGCGCCGCGGATCATACGACCCGCGTGTGGCTCTCCGGGCAGTACCTGGGCAGCCACGAGGGCGGCTATACCCCCTTCACCTTCGACCTGACGGACCTGACGGCTCCCGGGAAGACCTATACTTTGGCGGTGCGCTGCGAGGACGGCCCGGAGCAGGACAAGCCCCGGGGCAAACAGAGCTGGCGCCCCGAGCCCTTCGCCTGCTGGTATACCCCGGTCACGGGCATCTGGCAGAGCGTGTGGCTGGAGGCCGTGGGCGAGACTTATCCGGCGGACTTCCGCCTCACGCCCTGCCCGGAGACGAGATCCCTGAAGGCCGAGATCACCCTGGACCGGGCGGCGAAAAACGTATCGGTGCGCCTGACGGCGTCCTTTAGGGGGCAGCCGGCGGGCACCGTGGAGGTCGATACCCTGGGGGATGACGTGGTCCGGGCGGAGCTCTTCATCCGGCACGACGAAACGGTGTTCGGTCTGCGCCTGTGGTCGCCGGAAACACCGGACCTGTACGACCTGACCATCGAAACGCTGGCGG
>CADCQZ010000223.1 GCA_902803675.1 uncultured Eubacteriales bacterium | reverse complement strand
CTGATGAGGATCAGCTTCTTTTTTATCGTTCGGCTTTCTCCTTCGCTGTGAATCTGAACAGCGGATCGCCGTTTTCTTCTGTGCCGTACCGGACCATACCGCCCTTTTCCATAACTCGGGCGGAGGCGATGTTATCTTTGGCGCATCCGCCGTGAACGCTCCGCAGCGCATAGTCCTCCGCAGCGATCCGCAGCAGTTCCCTGACGCATCGCGTTCCGTATCCCTGATCCCGATACGCTTCATCCAGCAGGACGAAGATCTCAGGCTCCGCATGATCCCTCGTGCCGTCCAGCCCGCACCAGCCCATGATGGTCCCGGGACGCTCCTTCCCGCACACCGCGAGGCAGAGATGACGGATACAGCCTTTCGTATTCTTTTCGTGATTCCCGCGCATAAAGGCAATCATTTCCCGCGCCTGAGCATCGGAAAGCGGGTGATGGTCGGAAGGCCATGTCCGGGCGACTTCGGCCAAGTCATCTTCCGTTACAAAATGAAGGATCAGGTCCTCTGCCTGATGATCCGTCATGATCCTCCGATATTTGTATCCGTCCGGGATCCTGATATAGCCCCTGATATGCTCATCTTTCGGGCGCTCGATGATCCCTGACACATTATCCAGATTTCCTTCCGCGGCGATGATCGTATTTCCGGTACTTTGCAGGATGATGCCCATGTGGTCATGTTCCCGGCCCTGAAAAACCCTGTCATAGATGACGATATCGCCTGCTTCCGGAATGAAGCCTTCTGTTCCTTTATGGTACGCTGTCCGAACATCGCCCTGCACGAATTCTTCCCAGGCGATACAGCCTGCCAGATGGCAGGTTTTGCATCCATCCGGCCTGATGGGGATCTCAAATCCCGCTTTCCGGCAGCAATAATATACAAATGCCGCGCACCATGATCCGTCGGCTTCTCTCAGTGTCCACTTTGGGAAAAAACGGATGATCGGCTCAAGATTTGATGCTTTCCCATCAATAAAGCCATGGAAAGGAGTTTGAGCCGCTTCCTCAGCGACCTTCGCCAGGTATCCTCTTGTTGCCTTTTGCATGACGATCATGCCTCCATAAGGCCCGTACCGTGATCCCGTACAGGATCCGTCTTTCTCCGCCTTGTGCTCCCTGCCTTACGCATATTCCCATTTTCATCTGTTGACATCCCTGTGAATGGAAATACGCTCGCCCGGTCCTGGTGTTATCATTGCAGATACATTCTACAACAAAACGGAGCTTTCTTCCACCTTCTCAGCGGCCAAAAGCTCCATTTCCTGTCAGGGCCATGCTCCAGCCCCTTCTGAAAAACCATATCACTTTCTTGTGAAGGGCGGCCGAGGACCGCCTGTTTTTTCAAAATTAATACGATACGCAGTGAAGAGCGTCAGATCTGCAGGGCCGGTACGGCGTTGAGCATAAGATCGGCCACGATGCCCCGTTTGAGACGGTAATAGGCGGCGGAGCCGATCATCGCGGCGTTGTCCCCGCACAGGCTCACATCGGGCATGCAGAATCGCAGACCGGCCGAATCGCAGGCGTCGGTCATCCTCTGCCTGAGGAGACGGTTCGCCGCCACGCCGCCGGCGATCGCGACGGTGCGGACCCGGGAAGCCTTCGCGGCTGCCATGGTCTTATCCACCAGAGTATCCACCACAGCCCGCCTGAAGGACGCGGCGTAATCCGCCGTGGGGATCGTCTCCCCCTTCATCTCGGCCCTGTGGACCGCATTGATGAAGGCTGTTTTCAGCCCGGAAAAGCTGAAGTCGTAGGCACCCGGGGTGTGGGGCACCGGAAGCTTCAAGGCATCCGGGTCACCGCCCTCGGCCGCGGCATCCAGACGGGGGCCGCCGGGATAGGGCAGGCCCAGCACGCGGGCGGCCTTGTCAAATGCCTCCCCCGCCGCGTCATCCCCCGTACAGCCCAGAAGCTCCAGGGAAGCGTGATCACGGACCAGGTAGATATGGCTGTGACCGCCGCTGACCGCCAGGCACAGATAGGGCGGTTCAAGGTCCGGATGGGTCAGGTAATTGGCGCAAATATGGCCTTCGATATGATGTACGGGGATGAGGGGCTTGTCCGCCGCGAAGGCGATGGCCTTGGCGCAGGTCACACCCGTCAAAAGAGAGCCCACCAGTCCCGGCCCATAGGTCACGGCCAGGCAGTCGATGGAATCGAAAGTCTCCCCTGCCTCGTCAAGGGCTTTCTGGACCATCAGATCCACCTTTTCGATATGTGATCTGCTGGCGATCTCCGGCACCACACCGCCGTAGAGCGCGTGAAGATCCACCTGGGAATAAACAGCGCTGGACACGATCGTGCGTCCGTTTTCCACGACAGCCGCGGCGCTCTCGTCACAGCTGGACTCGATCGCCAGGATCCTCACTTTTTCCCGCGCGGCCAGAGCTTCCGCCCGCGCCCGCATCTTATCAATGTATGTCATCGCCGTGCCTCCGCCTGAGAAAAAAAACGATATCGAATATCAGGAGCGCCGCCGGTACCGGAAGGACCCTAAGCAGGATGATCCCGGTGTAAGCGGAAAAAAAGCCCGTCGGCATCAGCTGGATCAGCAGATGCTTCCGGGGATCGAGCAGCCACAGATCGTTCCTGAAGAACACCTTGTGGAACGTGATGAACAGGCCGTCGAAATCAAGAACGCCCCATACGGCCGTCAGCAGCATCAGGCCCGTCAGGACGAGGGACGCCCCGGCCAGGCCTGAAAAAAACAGCTTCCCGGAGCGCGCCAGGATGAAAACGCCTCCGGCGGCCCCGGCCGCGGCTGCCGCCAGACCGTAAAGCAGAAGCCCCCTGACGAGCCCGGCGCAGTCCCTCAGATGGAGGATCTCCCGGTCCGTGAACAGGGGAGCGTCGATGAGGCCCACGGGAAAACCGCCGGAAAAGAGGCCCTGTCTCAAGTCCCCCGCCGCCGCGTGAAGATCCTCTCCGAGGCGGTCGAGCCCCACGGGCTCGGCGCAGCGCGCCATCACGGACTCCAGAGTGCCGGTATCCAGGGCCGACAGGCCCAGGAGCACGATCACGCCCGTGATCAGAAGGAAAAAACACAGGCCGGCCCCGGCCTTTTTCACTGCGCCGCGGATCACTGCATCTTCAGATAAGCCGTCACGAAACCGTCCAGATTGCCGTTCATCACGTCGTCGATGTTGCCCGACTCATACCCTGTCCGGTGATCCTTGACCACCGTATACGGCTGGAACACATAGGAGCGGATCTGGCTGCCCCACTCGATCTTCTTCATCTCGCCCTTGATGTCCGCCATCTGCTGCTCACGCTCACGCTCCCTGAGCTCAAGGAGCTTGGCGCGGAGCATCTTCAAACACATTTCACGGTTCTGGACCTG
>CADCQZ010000222.1 GCA_902803675.1 uncultured Eubacteriales bacterium | reverse complement strand
GACAGCGCGTCCAGTGTTCCCGAGCCCGGCCACCCGAAAAGAGCTGAGGATCCCGAAGCAAAAAAAAGCGCGTATTTGAACAGAAAAAGCGGCAGGAAGATCACGACCAGCAGGATGCCCATCAGAAGGGGGCTTTTCCTGCGCTCCAGGAGCAGACAGGCACCCCAGCTGATCAACGACACCGCCAGAAGCAGCAAAGCAAGCGGAACGCTCCAGCCCATATAAAACAGACAGCTGGCCAGGAGCAGCAGGATATACCGGTATTTCCCGGGACACAGCCAATACACAGCGGTGACCGCGGGCAGAAAGATCAAATAAGTCCCGGAAGCGAAGCTCATGTCCGCCCGCTCCTTTCCGGCACGAGCAGCGCGGTCAGAAGCACTGCCGTCGTCCCGGTGCCGACGGTCATCAGGCTCGCGCGGCACAGCACGCCCACGCACGCGCCCGCGCAGCAGAAGAGCACGCAGAGGAACGGGAAAAGCATGCCGCGCTTCCCGATGAACCGGCTCAAAAGGATCATCACCGCCGCCAGGGCAAACATGATCCAGGATAACAGCACCGCTTTCCCCTCCTTCCCGATGATCAAATAATAATACAGCAACAGGGGGCCTGTCAAAGCCCCCTGTGTGATGCGGATGATATTTCCTGCAGTGTGAGTCTCCCGTTGGCGGCGCGGACGGCTCCGGAGGAGATATCATCAGATGCGTGACCCACATTGGAGAACACGATGTTCAATATGCCGGCCGCGATGCCGGTCATACCCGCCATGACCGCGCTGTCCATCATGGTATTTGACCGGACAGCGGGATCTCCCCCGATCTTTGATCGCCGCCGTTCCACGGTCTCAGCCGGTCAGGGCATGGCGCAGATGAACTGATGCTGTCCGCTGGGGCAGTTCCGGGAAGCTCCGTCGGGCAGGATGACCTCGCAGCTCGTGCCGACGGGCACATCCACGGTGACGGTCATCTGACCGTCCCTGATCGTCCATGCCGCTCCCGCCCTGCCGTAAGGCGTTTCGGTCCAGGCTTTCGCGCTCGTCAGCCCGCCGCCGGGGATGGGCTTCACCCGGAACTTTTTATAGCCGGGCTGTATGGGCTCCAGCCCCGCGACACGACGGTACAGGAAGTCGCCCACCGCGCCGGAAGCGTAATGGTTGTACGAGATCATGGTATCGGTGCCGTCATCGCCGATCGGGCACCGGCCGGCCTCGTCAAGGCCGTCCCAGCGCTCCCAGATCGTGGTGGCGCCCATTTTCACTTCATACAGCCAGGAGGGGCACTTCGTGTTCATCAGCATCCTGTACGCCGCGTCCTGCTGCCCGTTGTCCGCCAGAGCGAAAAGGATGTAGGGCGTGCCCGGAAAACCGGTGCCGATGCAGTAGTCGTTTTTCTTCACCAGTTCAGCCAGATTTTCCGCCGCTTTCTTCTGCGCGTCGCCCTTGAACATGCGGAAGTACAGCGGCAGCACATACCCGGTCTGGAACTCGTTGTTCAGCTTCCCGTTCCCGTCGGTGAACACATCGCAGTAAGCTTCGGCGACCTTTTGAGACAGCTTTTCATACCTGTCGGCATCGTCATCGTGGCCGAGGATCCTGGCGATCCTCGCGGTGAGCCCGCTGGTGTTGCGCAGTGACGCGGTGGCTGTCCACTTGGCGCGGGCCTGCCACTGCTGCATCCTGGGCACGTCCGGCGCCACCCAGTCGCCGAAGTGCAGCGTCGCCGGGGTGTTCCAGATATAGCGCTGCTTGCCGAACCCGAAGCCCGCCCAGAAGCGGCATGCCTTCACGTACTTTTTCATCATATCGTAGTTGGAGCTGAGGAACCGGATCTCCCCCGTGGCCTGGTACAGCGCCCAGGGCACCAGCACGCAGGCATCGCCCCACCAGTCGATCGCCATGCGGGGCATGGTGGCCGGGAAGCCGTAAAGATGCACCGGCACGGTATTGGGGATGCCGCCGCCCTTGTTCTGCTCGCTGCGCATGTCGGCGAGCCACTTGTCCAGGAAACGGGCCATATCGAAGTTGAAGCAGGCCGTGGGGCCGAAGACGGCGATGTCACCGGTCCAGCCCATGCGCTCGTCACGCTGGGGGCAGTCGGTGGGGATCTCCACGAAATTGCTGCGGGCGCCCCATTTGATATTCTCCTGGAGACGGTCGAGCAGCGGATCGGAACAGGTAAAGCCGCCGGCCTCGCTGATATCGGAATACAGCGGGAGCGCGCAGACCTCCACATCCTCGGGCGCGATCCCGGATACAGAGACATACCGGAAGCCCATATAGGTGAACCGGGGCGAATAGACCTGCTCCCCGTCTTTACAGATATAAGTGGCCGTCGCTTTGGCCGAGCGCAGGAACGCGGTGTTGGGCGTGCCGTCGGGATTCAGGATCTCCGCGTGACGCACGGTGATCTTCTTTCCGGCGGTCCCGTTGATCTTCAGCCTCACGACGCCCGCGAAGTTCTGCCCGAGATCATACACCGTTTCACCGCCCAGCGGGGTCACAGAGACCGGACGGAGCGCTTCATGGGCCACCACGGGCAGCCCGTACTGCGCCTCGATCACCGGATGGACCCTCAGAGTTTCGCAGGCGGCATGATGCCAGGCAGCGTTATCCAGGCTGACGGTGGCGTCAAAGGTCTCGCCGTCGTACAGGTCGGCCATGCGGACCGGGCCGTCCAGAGTGACCTGCCACGTCTCGTCAGTGCCGATGACCTGCGTGTCACCGTCCTCATAAACAAGGCGCAGTTCCATCAGCAGCGCCTGCCGGTCGGCGGCGTAACGGTTCTTGCGGGTGAACACGAATGATCCCACGGCCCAGCCGCCCGCCACGGTGGCGGTGATGACGCTGTCCGCTTTTACCATACCGGTCACATCATAGGTCTGATACTGCAGGTGGCTCGGATATGAGGTGAAGCCGGGAGCGAAATACTGACTGCCTACCTTTTCCCCGTCGATCTCAAGCTCGTAGATGCCCAGCGCGGTGGCGTAGATCACGGCCTGCCTGACCGGTTTGTCGATCTTCAGGCCTTTCCTGAACACCATGGGGCGGGGCGACACACCTTTTTCACTGAACGTGTAGGAGGGATCGGAGATCCACCGGGCCTGCCACGGGACATCCATCCGGCCCGTCTGAAAAGTGAGCGCGGCCCCGGCTTTTTCTCCCGCGTCGTCGGTGACGGAGATCGTCGCTTCATAATCGGTAAAAGGCTCAAGAGCCGGGCCCTTGTACAGGATGCCCTTCTGTTCCCCGGCATCGGTCTCCCAGCCGTTCACTCTGAGACACGCTGTTTTGATCTCGGCGCCCTTCCGATCGGAGTCCACGGCGAAGGCGAAGGACGGGTTTTTGTTATCTGTGACGCAGCCGGTCTTCAGGTGCTCCACGGTGAATTTGCGGATGTTCAGCATTGTTTCATCACCCCTCAAGAAATCAAAAGCAGGGGCAGCGGTCTGCGCCGCCGCCCCTGTCAAAATGGCATCAGGCTTTCTTTTTGAATCCCAGGAAGGCGCTCACGATGCCCACCAGCCAGGTGACACAGTAGAGCACGATGCCCTGGATGCTCTTGCTGCCCGCAGTGAAGGCGTCATCCTTCCCCAGGGCCAGGTTGGAACCGTACACATAGCCGAAGCCGTCCACCCGGTCGGTGAGGAAATAGGCCAGCGCCACGATGACCAGCACGGGAGCCGCCACACGCAGCACGTCGGTGCACAGTTTCACGATGCCCTTCTGATCCGCGAAGAGCGCGGACAGCGCAGAGAGGACCGCGCAGGCGATGCCGCCGACAGTGAGCCAGGTGATCAGGGAAGCGTGCACGTTATAGCTCTGGAAGAACTCATCCTTGGCGGTGGGAGCCGTAGAAATATAGCTGTTGCCGTTCAGGTACATGATCAGGGCGATCAGGGCCAGTACCGCCATGAGCGCGTAGGCGATCACAAAGGACTTTTTGACATTCTTGGCAGCCATCGTTATTTCTCCTCCTTCTTCTTCATGGAGCTGACCAGATACAGCGCGCAGGTCAGCACGCCCAGGCCCAGGAAGCCGTATTCGGCGGTCTTCATCGCGGTCTCCCACCAGGGAGTCACTTTTTCAAAGCTCACGGAGGCCACTTCGCTGTTGGCGAACGCGTAGAGCTGATACTTCATGGCCTCACGGGCCAGGCTGACGAAGCCGGGGTTCTGCTGCACCAGTTCGGAAGTCATGTAGTTCCAGGTGGACTGCACCTGCTGCATGGTCTCGTTGGTGGAGAAGTCGGCGATCTGAGTCACGCCGGCAGCGATGATCATTTCGGGACGGAAGTAGCCGGCGCTGTTCATCATGTCGGTGGACATGAGGCCCTTGAAGCCCCACTCGCCGCGCAGGATGTT
>CADCQZ010000221.1 GCA_902803675.1 uncultured Eubacteriales bacterium | reverse complement strand
ATATGTTACGTTTATATTTACTTTTCATTAATTTATGATATACTGATGCTGAGTAAGTCCCTCTTCGGGGACGAAGCATCACCACCCTGGAAGGAGCCTTTATGAGCGGTACACGCAACAGATATACCAGTGCCCCGATGTATGGCATGAAGCACAAAAAAAACCTCCAGCAGGCGGACTTTACCCCGCAGGAGAACGAGGATCCGGCCGTCCAGGAGACGAACGCCGACGAGCAGTATGACTATGCCCGCTATCCGCAGGAAGTCCCGTACAAGCGCAAAAACGCCACCTGGCTCATCCTGTTGACCGCGCTCATCCTGCCGATCCTTTTCGTGGTCTCCTTCATCACCGGGAGCAATATCCTCAGGATCATCTTCCTGGTGTGCGCTTTCATGGCCATCCTGGTCATGCTGCTGGGCAAGCCCTTCGGCAAGCACGCGCGCACATCCCTCTCCCTGGTCTACACCGCCCTGATGGTCGTGGTAGCGGTGGCGCTCATCGTGTCCCTGCCCACCACGCCCAGCCGCCGGAGCATGCCCACGCCCACCAACGCCGCGAACCGCGTGAGCAGTCCCGTGGAGGACACCCAGCCCACCGCCCTGCCGGCGGACGACGACGGGAGCGGCGCAAGCGTATCCCAGGGCAGTGAGATCGCCAGCGACGCCGGCTCCTCCGCCGCCCAGCTGCAGCTGATGGCTTTCATGAACTACTGGGGCGAGAACAAACTGGACCAGATGATCACCCTGTGCAAACCCGACTGGGTCAACAATCAGGAAAATCCCAAGAGCGCGCTCTTCATCCTTCTTAAAAACCGCACGCCTCTGAGCTACAGCGTGGAAGCCGTATCCGGCAACAGCGCCGACGACAGCCGCACCATCACCATCACCGCTCTGATCAGCAAGGCCAGCAACACCAGCCCCGAGTACTATCGGATGCAGGTGCTGATGATCCGCCTCAACAACAACTGGTACGTGGATCCCAACTCCCTGAACAGCAGCAAGATAACCGTCACCGCCGCCCCGGACGGCAGTGTGCAGACACAGACCACCGTGCCCACCAGCGTGCCGGAACCCACCCAGGTGCCCACAGCGAACACGGTGCTCTACTACAACCCCGACGGCGGCCAGTATTATCACGCCGTGAACAACTGCAGCAAGGTCGCGGCGAAGTATCTGCCCCTGCAGCCCCTGTACTATTCCGACCTGAACAGCACCAATTTCAAGGGCCTGCTGCCCTGCCCCGCCTGCAAACCGCCGGAGCGGCCCTCCATCACGGGGAACTGATATGAGATATCATCTGGATACCATCCCTGTCTGGGACGCGTTCAAACAGGACGAATACTGCCCCTTCTGCAGCCTTTTCAGAAAGCGTGAAGTGATCCATGTGGACCGCACTTTAGGCGGGGCCGTCATGGAACCCGACACACGGATCAGGGTCAATGAGCAGGGCTTCTGCCCGGAGCATCACCGGCAGCTCTATGCCCTGCAGAACCGTCTTGGGCACGCCCTGATCATGGAAAGCCATCTGAAAGTGCTGACGGAAAAAGCCGAGAAGATCCTGGCTTCCGGCGGGTCGAAGGGCGGTTTTTTCAGAAAGGATGACAAGCCCGGAGCGTCCCAACAGCTCAGGCAGCTCACAAGCAGCTGCATCATCTGTGACAGCATCCGGAATGACATGGCGCAGTACGCCTATACCGCCGCTCTCCTGTTCGAGAAGGACAGTGAGTTCAGACAGGCTTTTGAGAACGCCCATCTGTGCCTTGAACACCTGGCCCTGCTCACACAGGCGGGAGAAGAGCATCTCTCCTCCGCCGCCCGCGGCCGGTTCTTCGAGACTCTGCTCAAAATGCTGCGCAGAGACTCCGAAAAGCTGCAGAAGGACATCTCCGCTTTCGCCAGGTCTTTCGACTACAGGAACGCGGCGAATACCGATGTGCCGAAAGCCGCCCTGGAGAAGGCGGTCAATTTCAGCCGGACCCGGTGCCTGGGAAGCGATCCCGCCAATGAAAAGAACAAAAGGAACTGACAGAAAAATGACCACACGAAAACTGCTGGCGCTTTTCCTCGCGTGCCTGACGCTGACGGGATGCGCCTCCAGCATCACGACCCACAGCCCGCAGGTGACCCTCCCCCCCATCGACTACCGGGAGGAAGCGCCGGCGGGCGATCTTCAGGGAAGCGTATCCCGGCGGCAGGTGTTTTATCTGCTCACCGCCGATACCGGTGACCTCGCGCCCATCGAGGACAGCGTACGCATCCATCCCTTCCGCTGGTACCTGGACGCGCTGGCCGGGGCCCTTTTGAACATGGAGACCGCCGACCTGATCAGCCTGCCGGGCTACGGACGGCTGAGCCTGACCGGCTCGAACCCCGTGGAGGTATCCTGCGGGATCGCCACCGTCAATCTCGCGGCCTCGGCCCTGTCCCTGGATCACGAATCCCTGTACACCGTCTGCCAGGCCCTGACGAACACCCTGTGTGAGAACACGGACGTTGAGGGCGTGAACATCCTGATCGGCAACGTACAGCCGGGCCTGGACATCGGCGGGACGACTCCCGCCGGTACTCTCGCGCTGAACGATACGGAAAACCTGATCACCATGTGGAACCGGGCGGAGAGCCGGCGGGCCGCCGTGCAGGAGGGCCGCCGGTTCACCTGCGACGTGACGCTGTACCTGCCCGCGCTCAACGGCCAGGGGATCCTGTCCGAAAAGCGCACCCTGACCTTTGACGACCCCGCGCCGGAAGCCGTGTGCCTATCCCTCATCTCCGCCCTCACCCAGGACACCGCGCTGCAGAGCGCTCTGCCCCTGCCCGATATGGACCGGCTGCTGGCCGCGGCACCGGTCATCACCGAGAGCGCCGGCGAAAAACTGCTCTCCATCTCTCTCCTGCCGGGCATCCACGCCTCTCTCAATGACATGGGGATCCCGCTCAATCTCTTTGCCGCGAGCCTCGTATACACAGCCACCACCTTCGTGCCCGGCCTGACGGGCGTGAGGATCGATATCGGGAGCGAGGCTCTGACCCGCCTGCCGCTGCGCGAATCCGATCCCGAGGAGGAGATCACCTTTTCCAACGGCATCCTGAGACGGGCCGCCTTTTCCCGTTTCCTGTACGACGAGATGACCCTGTATATGGTCAGGGGCGATTCCCTTTCTCCCGTTCGCCGGGCCGTGCCCTGGTACGAGAGCCGCAATCCCCGATACGCCTTTGACGAACTGGTGAAAGGCAGCCTGCCCGGGGACAGCCGCTATCCCCTGGGAGATCCGCTGCCGCTGAACAGTTCCGGCGGAGATCTTTTGGGCCTGAGCGTTTCCGATGACGGCACCGCCCTGAAAATGGACCTGAGCGGCCATTTTATCGATCTGTGCGGGGAGGAGAGCATCCGCAAGCAGGCCCTGGCCGTCTATTCCGTTATCAACAGCCTGATCGATACCACAGGCATCCGCAAAGCCGTGATCTTCATCGACGGAGCCCAGTCTGACAGCCTGCCGGCCCTGGATATCCGCGGGACCTTCCTGAAAAACGAGGATATCCTCACCGACCCGTAGGAGGACCATGTCATTATTCGATAAACAAATGCAAAAGGAAAAATTCGGGGAACTGGCCGCTCAGGAAGAAAAGCGGCTTTATTCCCTGTGCTTTTATATGCTCCACAACCGGGCCGACGCGGAGGACTGCGCCCAGGAAGCCATCCTGAAGGCTTACACCCATATCGGCCGGCTGAAAGACGAAAAGGGATTTGCTCCCTGGATCACGCGCATCGCGATCAACTGCTGCCGGGACCTGCTCAGGAAAAAGCACCGCACGTTCCTGTCCCTTGAGGGGCTGGAAGAGCAGGGAAGGACCATCCCGGACGAAGGCCCGGATGCTTATCTCCAGCTTGAAAAGGCCGAAAGGCAGCGCGTGCTCCGTGAGGCGCTGAAGAAACTCCCTGCCCAGGACAGGGAGATCCTGATCCTCAGGGACATCCAGGGGCGGGACTACCGGGAGATCGGCGCCATCCTCCGGCTCCGGGAAGGCACTGTCAAGAGCAGGCTGAACCGCGCCCGGAACAAACTCAAAGCGGTCCTGCAGAATGAGACGGAACTTTTCCCGGATCGGCGCGTTATATAGTCAGGAGGAGTGAATGATGACTGATAAACATTTTCCGGCTTCCCTGGCGGAGGACTTGAGAGCGCTGAACGATAACGAGGACGCGGTCCCGTCCGGGGAATTCTCCTTACGGTGGCGCCATGAGCTTCAGATGAAGAAACACGGGCGGAAGAGCGCGCTTTTATACGCCCTGCCCGCCGCGGCGGCGATGATCTACCTGATCGGCGGCACGGCCTTGTACCGCGCCCAGTCAGGCAGGATGCTCTCCCCCGCGCCGGCGGTCATGCGCATGACCGTTTCAGCGCCTGCCGCCACCGGCGCTCCGCTCCCTGAGGCCGGCGGCGCGGTCACCGCGTTCGATCATGCGTTCCCCGAAGAAGCGGAAGAAGCGGATCTCGCGTATGAGGAGACCATCCCGCAGACCGCTCAGGAAGCGAACGGCGAGAGGTTTAACGTTCGTGAAGAGGCCCGGGCCGTTTCCGTCTCCGCCCCGAAGGGCCGGGAGAACACCGGCTTTTTTGAAAGCATGAAGGCTTTCGTTTCCGTGAGCTGGCCCTACGCGCTGGGCGCGCTCATCGTCCTGACCGGCGGGGCTGGCCTGATCGCAAAAAGGAGGAGATCCCATTGAAGAAGATATCTTTTTTGATCTTCTGCCTCTGTGTGCTCATCCTGGCCGGACCCATGAACGCCCTTGGCGAGAACCTCGGCGAGATGACCGTGAACGGCAGCGCCTCCGTGGCCCTCGCCGCCGACGGCTGCGTGCTGAGACTGGGCGTTGAAACGGAAAACACCGATGTGGCCGCTGCCCAGAGAGAGAACGCGCGCATCATGGATAACGTGATCGCAGCGCTCAGGGACCTGGGCGCGGGCGAGGATGATCTTGTGACCACCGAGCTCAATGTGTATTCCTACACCCGGTACGACACGGACGAGAACGGCCGTGAAAAGCGCACGGACGTCTATCACGTGGGCAATACCCTTCTGGTCACCATCCGGGACGTAAAGCGCGCGGGCGAAATGATCGACGCGGGCGTTTCAAGCGGCGCCAATCAGCTCTACGGCCTCACCTTCACCGCTTCCGGCAGCGCGGAAGCGTATGACAGAGCCCTCGAGGCCGCCTGTGCGGACGCTTTCAGGAAAGCCAAAGTGACCGCCGCGGCCTGCGGCGTGAAGCTCGGGGCCGTCAAAGAAATACGGCTGCCGGACATCGCACAAGCGTCACCCGACAGCCGCGGCTTGTATAAATCGGAAGCGAACGCGGATACCGCCGCCGGCACCTACGTCAAGTCCGGTGACATCATCGTCCGCGCCGATATTGAGATCGTCTTTTCCATCATCCCAGAAGATGCGGCCCCAGGGACTTGACCGCCCGTTCCATCACTTCGGCGGCCTTCACCAACAGATCCTCGTCCTCCTGAGTGAACCTGTCCGTCACGGGACTGTCGATATCCAGGAGCCCCCATAACGCACCCCCGCAGCCGGTCCTGATCGGTATAACGATCTCGGACCGGCTGAGTTCATCACAGGCGATGTGTTCCGGGCAGGTACGGACATCCGCGGTCCTCACCACGCGCTTATCGCGTGCCGCTCGGCCGCACAGGCCCCGGGACAGCGGGATCAGATCACAGGCCGGCTTGCCCTGGAAGGGGCCCAAAACCAGCTCATCTCCCCGCAGGATGTAAAACCCCGCCCAGTTCACCCTGTCAAGACAGCCGAAGAGATAGGCCGCCGCGTTGCTCAGAGCGGAGACCAGGCTTGGGCTCTTTTCCACCAGCGCCTCAAGGACCTGGGGATCCAGTTTATCTCCGAATTTGATCTCATCCATATATGATCACTCCGCCAGAGTACCCATGGGGTCCCAGGGATCCAGCTCCGCAGGGGCCTGTGAATACAGTTCCGCGTTCTTCAGGTACTTTTTCCGGATAGCCGCCTGATACACGTACTGATCGAACCAGCTGTCGGAGCACACGTAATAACCCTTGCTTCCCTTCTCATCGCCCCAGGAATTCTCGATCTTCCATCGGACGGGCTTATCGTCCTTCAGCTCCACGCCGGTGAGCACCATGGCGTGGTTCATGGCGGAGAACTGATAGTCCAGGGCGTCCTCCTTGCTGATATGAAGATCCAGCCCCGTCAGCATTTCCACGCCGAAGGCCGCATCGTCCCAGTAACCCTTTTCCCGATCGCCCCAGTGGCCCACATCGCTGCCGAACCACACCACCTGCCCGTCCCTGAGCTGAGCGATCACCGCTTCCTTGATCTCATCCATGGGCAGGTTGAGATGCTTGACCGTGCCCTCGCCCTCCACGTTGCCCAGATAACGGATGGTGTATGTCCTGTAATAGGGCTTATCCGAGGTGGGCGCGTTGATGACGGACACCATGTCGTCCGTGAAAGCGCCCACGTACTTATCCCGGAAATCCGCCGGGGTCAGGTCCGGGTCGCAGTGATAGGCACCGTCCTTGTCCGTGTAAACGAAATCGAAGCGTTTCGGCGGTTCCCCGTAGCAGGCGCACAGGTAGGAATAGACTTTTGCCATCATCCCCTCCCGCTGCCCGCGGATCTCATCCTCCCCAGCGTCGGAGCGTTTGAGGGCCCTGAGCCTGACCGCGCAGGCCTTGAGATACCGGTTGAGGTAATAATTCATCTGGCGGGTGTTGGAAGACTGGTACGTCTCGTCGAAAGCCTCTTTGGGCACCAGGCCGTATTTCCTGACGATGTTCGCGAACATGGCCCACTGGCCGCCGTCATGCACGCCGGTGGACAGGATGAAGGACACCGTGCGGTCCGAAACAGGCAGGTCCGCCGTATCCAGGATCGCTCCCAGGAAATAATTGGCGCGCTCCAGCTTGTCCCAAAAGGCCAGGCAGCTCTGGCTCAGCTCGAATTCCTTCAGGCCCAGATCCGCGGCGATCTTTTCCCGGAGCACGTTGGCCGCGGCGAAGAGCCAGCAGCGGCCGGAGTGCTTCTGATCGGCCACCGGGAGGGTCTTAAGATCCACGGTGAAGTGCCAGCGGTTCTTATCCGCGCGCGCGGCGACACAGGCCGCTGAATTGATCTCCGATCCGGAGAGGGCCATGGT
>CADCQZ010000220.1 GCA_902803675.1 uncultured Eubacteriales bacterium | reverse complement strand
ATCGACACGGCCATGGTGGGTTCCCTGGGCACGGACGCCACCGCCGCCGTGGGCGCCACCGGCACGGTGAACTGGATGATCGGCAGCGTGGTGTCGGCGGTGGGCATCGGGTTCCTGGCCTATATCGCCCGTCAGATCGGCGCCGGGAAGCCGGAGCAGGCCAAACGGGCCGCCGCTCAGGCCGCCATGATGACCCTGGTGCTGGGCACGCTCCTCACGGCCGTGACCCTTTCGGCCGCCCGGCAGGTGCCGGTATGGATGCGGGTGGATCCCCGGATCCGGGACATGGCCGCCCGGTACTTCATGATCATTTACATGCCCATGCTGTTCAGGACCTCCTCCATCATGCTGGGCACGGTGCTCCGGTCCGCCGGTGATACCCGCACCCCCATGCGCATCGGCATGGCGGTCAACGGGATGAACATGGCGCTCAATTTCCTTTTGATCTATCCCACCCGCACGGTGCCCCTCCTGGGCCTTGACATCACCCTGCCCGGCGCGGGCCTCGGGGTGGAGGGCGCCGCGTGGGCCAGCGCCGCGGCCTTCGTATACGGAGGCGCGGCCATGTTCCACGCGCTGTGGAAGCACCCGAAGGTGTCCCCGCGGGGGCAGAGCTTCCGCCCCGACGGCGCCATCCTGCGGCCCTGTTTCAAGGTGGCCCTGCCCAACCTGGGGCAGCGCTTCGCCACCTCCTTCGGCTATGTGGTGTTCGCCTCCATGATCAACAGCCTGGGGGGCACCTCCACCGCGGCCCATACCATCGCCAACACCGTGGAGAGCGCCTTCTACATCCCCGGCTGGGGGATGCAGACCGCCGCGGCCACCCTGAGCGGCAACGCCTGGGGCGCCAGGGACCACGGCCGGCTCAAGCGCCTGGGAGCGACGGTGCTGCCCCTGGAGGTGGGACTGATGATCGTCTCCGGCGGGGCGCTGTTCCTGCTGGCGGAGCCCCTGGTGCGTCTGTTCAGCCGGGATGAGGAGGTGATCCGCCTGGGCGTGACGGTGCTGCGCATGGTGGCGGTATCCGAACCCTTCTACGGTGTCCCCATCGTGGTGGAGGGCCTGATGCAGGGCGTGGGCAAGACCACCGCGCCCTTCGTGTACAACGTGACCGGCATGTGGGGCGTGCGCATCCTGGGCACCTTCATCTGCACGCAGCTGATGGGCCTGGGGCTCATATCCGCCTGGGGCTGCATGATCGGGCACAACCTGACGCTGTTTTTCCTGTTCATGTACCACTACCTGTCAGGCCGGTGGGATCCCTTCCTGCCGCGAAGGATATCCGCGCGGGATAAGACCGCAGTTTAAAACGACAGATCC
The DNA here is from genome assembly GCA_902803675.1 of uncultured Eubacteriales bacterium. The sequence goes on along the minus strand of CADCQZ010000220.1, from coordinate 4,919 downwards.
TCATATCAAAGAGCCGACCCAAGACCGGGCGGCTCTTTTTTTGCGGCTGCATCACTGACTGACCGGGCCGGGCGCTCACTCACGCCGAAAGCGCATGCGGAAATCCAGCGGTGTGACACCGGTGTATTTCCTGAAAGTGGCGTAGAAATACTGCAGGTTCTCATATCCCACCGCCAGGGCGATCTCCTTGATGCCGGCCTGATCAAAGATCAGCAGCCGCTGGGCCTCCCCCATGCGGCGGTCGATCACATATTGATTGATACTGAATCCCGTGCTTTCCTTGAATTTCTTTTCAAGATAGTAGGGGCTCACGAAAAAGCGCTCGGCCAGGCCGTTGAGGGTGATCTTTTCCGGATAATGCTCATTGATCCAGGCCGTGACGGCGGAGACGGTCTGCATGATCCGCGGATCGGCCTTTGAGGGGCGGCGGTCCGCGGGGGTCCGGGATATGCGCATACAGATCAGGTCGAGCGCCGCCAGCGTCAGCTCCCTGCAGACGGCCGCGCTCTCCTCCTCGCGCCAGTGCAGCGCGAGATACCGGAACATGGCCGACATAAGGTCCATATCCCCTTCGCAGGGAAGGATCGGAGACGCGTTCTCCGCCAGCAGATGGCCCGGACAGCCGTCCATCTCATCCACGCCTGAGAAGGTGATGCATATCTGACGGATCGGATCCCGGGGATCCGTATGTTCCGCGTGGACCACACCCGCGTTCTTGATACTGAGATCGCCTTTTTTCATCACATAGGACCGGCCTCCGAAATAAAGAAGCCCTCCGCCGGACAGCACCAGGGATATCTCAAGATGGTGCGGGTGCGCGTGCAGCGGAAAGGCCCAGTCCGGCGAACCGGCGGCGTCGACTGAAACGATATTATGGATATCGATCGGGTCGGGATGGCGCATAAAGATCATCTCCGTCAGCATGATTTTATAATAAAACAACAAGATAACATAATGCATCCCGGATATACGGCATAAACTCGCGGATGATCGTGATTAAAATGAGCAGGATATGAAAACAGTTAATCAATATAACGAAATAGATTATATCATCTTTTTACGGAATAATCAAAGCATAAAACAGTTCCCCCTTTGGGGAAAAGGAGGCAGCATGATGAAAGTAGATCTGAAGGGACAGACAGCCGTCGTATACGGTGCCGGCCGGGGCATCGGTGAAGCCATCGTCAGTGAGCTGGCCAAAGCGGGCGCGAAAGTGTACGTGGCGGACCTGATCAAAGAGAACTGCGAGCGAGTCGTGGACGCCCTGAAGGCCCTGGGGCTCGAAGGCACCGCCGTGAAGTGTGACGTGAGCTGCTTTGACGAGGTGGACGCGGTGATGGAGCAGGCCGAAAAGGAGACCGGCAGGCTGGATATCGTGGTGAACAACGCCGGCATCGTAACGCTGGGCTCCTTCCTGGAGACCACCCAGGATGAGATCAGCCGGCTGATCAAAGTGAACCTGATGGGAGCCAGCAACGGCCTGCAGGCGGGCGTGCGCAGGATGCGGAAATACGATCACGGCAAGATCGTGTCCACCGCTTCCTTCGCGGGCCGTCACGCGATGAAAGAAGGTTTCGCCTACTACGGCATGACCAAGGCCGCCATCATCTATCTGACCCAGGCCGCGGCCTATGCCGGCGCGGACCGCAACATCAACGTGAACTCCATCTGCCCCGGGATCATCCGCACGCCCATGTGGGAGAGCATCCTGGACAGCTACGTGGAAGCCGGCCAGGACCGTGAGAACAGCTGGCACGACAGCCTCAAGCATTTCATCCCGCTGGAACGCGGCGACCAGAAGCCGCAGGATATCGCCTACGCGGTATTATTCCTGTGCTCTGAGTACGCCGATCACATCACGGGCCAGGCGCTGAATATCGACGGCGGCGCCTCCATGGACTGATCACGGATCATATTGCAAAAGGCTCCCATCCAAAGCGGACGGGAGCCTTGTTTATTAAATGCCGGAAGCGGGAACGCGTTCCCGCGGGATCAGTAAGAAGCGGCGATGAGCTTCTCCACCTCATCCGGGGACGGCACGCTGGTGATGCCGCCGTACTTTAATGTGGAGAGGCTGGCGGCGGCGCACGCGAAGCGCACGATCCGCGTCAGGTCCTCTTCCGAGAGCGCGTCGGGCGCTTTGTCCAGTTGGAGGAAACGGCTCATGGCGCTGCCCCCGAAGATATCCCCCGCCCCGGTGGTGTCCACCGCGCGGATGCCCGGGGGGCAGTCCACGGTGACGGAGGCGGTACGGTCCGCGGCATAACAGCCCCTGGGCCCCAGAGTGGCGTACACCAGGGAGACGCCGTACTCATCCAGCAGCTTCCGCGCGCCTTCCTCGTGGTCCAGCCCCCACATGAAGGCGATCTCCTCGTCGCTGATCTTGACGATATCCGCCTGGCGCAGGCTCCAGTCGATGGCGTCCCGGGCGTCCTGCGGTGTTTTCCACAGGGGCAGGCGCAGATTGGGATCGCAGCTGATCAGGACGCCGTGATCCTTCGCCGTTTGGATGGCCCGGCGGGTGGCGGCCGCGGCGGGGTCCCCCGTCAGGGACAGAGTGCCGAAATGGAACACACGGGCATCCGCGATCAGGCCCTCATCGATCTCGTCGGGCCTGAGGCAGGTATCCGCGCCGGGCTTGCGGGCGAAGCTGAAGTCCCGGTTGCCGCTTTCGTCCAGGGAAACGAAAGCCAGGGTGGTGAACACTCCCGGATCGCTGATCACGGCTTTCGTTTCGATGCCGGCTTTATTCAGGGTATCCGTCAGAAGACGGCCGAACATGTCGCTGCCCACCTTGCCGATCATGGCGGTGCGGCAGCCGTACCGGTTCAGGGCCGCCAGGAAGTTGCCGGGCGCGCCTCCGGGATTGGCGGCGAGGATGGGATATCCCGCCTCGTTCACGCCTTTGGGGGCGAAGTCGATCAGAAGCTCGCCCAGAGCCACAACATCATATCCGGGCATTTTTCAATCCTCCGAGAACAGGCTGTACTTGGTGATATCCATCACGGCGCGGCCGTCGGCCTCGAAGGAGATCTCCTTCGCCTTCGCGTCCGTGAGGATGATCGCGGTCATCACCTGCTCTCCGTCGTTGATGAACACTTCGATGCTGAACCGGTCCAGGATCACCTTCAGATCGATCTCGCCGTTCCGCCGGGCCACTTCGCAGCGGCGCTGATGGATGTAGGCCCTCCGGGAGCCGGAGAATTTGCGGTCGATCTTCAGCAGGGACTCATGGGGGCGGAAGCTGAGGACGGAATAGAACCGGTCGTCCTTGGCGAACCGCATGGTGAACTTGTGATAGGGCTTGTCAGGGTCCTCGGGACGGATATGGATATCCATCTCCAGGCTGCGGCCTTCGATGCCGGGAAGGGACCGGGCTTCCTCGACGTGCACGTCCTTATACTCCACCCTGGCGCCGCGGTACAGCGTCAGTTCCCGGATGGGCTGCTGGTAGAGGCGGCCGTCGCGGATGGACAGCTCCCGGGGCAGGCTCATCTGCCCGTACCAGAGCCGTTCCTCGTAGCCGGTAGCCTTGCAGGTGTCCCAGTTCTGCATCCAGCCGATCATGACCCGCCGGCCGTCCGGGGTCAGGATGGTCTGGGGCGCGTAGAAGTCGATGCCGTAGTCGATCGCCTGGTCATGCTCGGGCACGAAGCGCTTCGCTTCCTCGTCGAACCGGCCGATCTGGCAGACGGTGCCGTTGCCGTTGTGATACTCGAATCCCTCCGGAAGCATGTCCTGGGGACTGACGAACAGCACCTGTTTGCCGTCCAGGGGGAAGAAGTCCGGGCACTCCCACATGAGGCCGAAGCTGTCGTCGTTCTCCGCCAGGACGCTCTCGAAATGCCAGGAGAAGCAGTCCTCGCTGCGGTACAGCAGGAGTACACCCCTCTTGTCCCGGCGGCGCGCGCCGACCACGCAGCGGTAGGTCCCGTCTTTCTCACGCCAGATCTTGGGGTCACGGAAACCGTAGGGGCTCAGGCCCTCCGGCAGATCGGAAGCGTCCAGTACCGGATTGCCCTCGAATTTCCGATAGTCCGTCCCGTCGCCCACGGCGATGCACTGGGTCTGGAACTCCTTGCCCTTGTCACCGCCCTCCTTGCGCACGCCGGTGTACATCAGCAGCTGTTTGCCGCCGGGGATCTCGATGGCGCTGCCGGAAAAACAGCCGAAGGAATCGTAGGGCTTGTCCGGCGCCAGGACCGCGGGGAGATAGGACCAGTGGAGCAGGTCATGGCTCACGGCGTGGCCCCAGTGCATGGCGTCCCATTCGGTGTCGTAGGGATTGTACTGGTAGAAGAGGTGGTACTGGCCCCGGTAGTAGGAGAACCCGTTGGGGTCATTCATCCAGCCGATCCAGGGCGTGAGGTGGAAAGCGGGACGGGCGGAAGGGAGGATCTTCCCTCCCGCCTCTTTTTCATAAGCCCGCGCGAATATCAGGCTGTGGTTCATCATATCGCTTCATCCCTATCGCGTGTATTCACGCAGTTCGGTACAGGTGACAGTATTGTTTTCCGCGTACAGCATCACCGGTTTGCCGCTGACGCCGTACACCCTCACGGTGAGGGCCGCCTCGTCGCCCAGCCAGAAGATGCCCACGGAACCCTCCTGGAGATAGGTGAACTCGTACTCTTTGCCCGCTTCCAGCTTCGCCGCCGTCTCGGTGATCTGCGCGCTGCCCTCGTTGAACTCCAGCCTGAGCGTCTGCGCGGCGGGATCCAAGGTGATCAGCTTGTACTTGCCCTGCTGGCCGTTGTAGTCGAAGGCCAGGCCGAAGCAGCCGGTGCCGGTGAAGGTGAGCCTGCCCTTGAGCAGATAGCTCTCATAAGCCGTGAAGGCTTCAGTGTAGCTGTAGCGCGCGCCAGCCTCGACCTTGACGGTATCATCCTCAAAGGCCAGATGACGGCGCTTGGTGAACT